>JALAGK010000292.1 GCA_022712475.1 Enterobacteriaceae bacterium | reverse complement strand
GAATTTGCCGGTCCGCATCCAGCGGGACTAGCGGGCACCCACATCCACTTCCTTGAGCCCGTCAGCCTGAATAAACAGGTATGGCACCTCAATTACCAGGACGTCATCGCCATTGGTAAGCTTATGGTGGAAGGCGAGCTGTGGACCGAGCGCGTTATCGCACTTGGCGGTCCGCAGGTAAAACAGCCGCGTCTGCTACGCACTGTGCTGGGCGCCTCTGTCCTGGATCTCACTCAGGGTGAGCTGCAGGAGGGGGAAAACCGTATCGTATCAGGCTCCGTACTGAGCGGTAGCCAGGCTAGTGGCCCGCATGCTTTCCTTGGCCGTTTCCATTTGCAGATAACCGTACTCAAAGAGGGCCGTGAGAAAGAGTTTCTGGGCTGGATTGCGCCAGGCAAAGACAAATTCTCTGTCACCCGTACTACTCTGGGTCACTTCCTCAAGCACCGTCTCTTTAACTTCTCAACCGACACCCACGGCGGCGAGCGTGCGATGGTGCCAATTGGCAACTACGAGCGCGTTATGCCATTGGACATCCTGCCAACCATGCTGCTGCGTGATTTGCTGGCCGGAGATACAGATGGCGCTCAGGCCCTCGGTTGCCTGGAGCTGGATGAAGAAGATCTGGCTCTGTGTACGTATGTCTGTCCGGGAAAATATGAATATGGCGCAGTCCTGCGTGACGTATTAACCCGCATCGAGCAGGAAGGATAACCGATGGGCTTGAAGCAGTTTTTCGAAAAAATAGAGCCGCACTTTACCGCAGGTGGCAAGCTGGCAAAGTGGTACCCGCTTTATGAAGCGACGGCCACCATCTTTTATACGCCAGGTCAGGTTACACGCGGTGCGTCTCACGTGCGTGACGCTATCGATCTGAAGCTCATGATGATTCTGGTATGGCTGGCAGATTTTCCGGCTATGTTCTGGGGCATGTATAACGTCGGCCATGAAAGCATCACGGCGCTCAATAAGCTTTACAGTGCAGAGCAGCTCCAGCAGGTATTGAACGGCGACTGGCATTGGCAGCTGGCCCAGCTTCTGGGTGTGAACTTCAGTGCAGATGCGGGCTGGGCAAGCATGATGACCCTTGGGGCCATCTGGTTTGTACCGATTTATCTGGTGGTGTTCCTTGTTGGCGGCTTCTGGGAAGTGCTGTTTGCGATTATCCGCAAGCACGAAATTAACGAAGGTTTCTTCGTTACTTCCATCCTCTTTGCACTGATTGTGCCGCCAACACTGCCGCTGTGGCAGGCTGCACTCGGCATCAGCTTTGGTGTGGTGATTGCTAAAGAAGTCTTTGGCGGCACCGGGCGTAACTTCCTGAACCCGGCGCTGGCAGGACGAGCTTTCCTGTTCTTTGCCTATCCGGCACAAATCTCCGGTGACCTGGTATGGACGGCAGCTGACGGCTTCTCCGGTGCAACCCCGCTTGCGCAGTGGGCGAGCAAAGGTGGCGAAGCGTTAGTGAATGTGTCTACCGGCCAGCCTGTGACCTGGATGGACGCTTTCCTTGGCAATATTCCAGGCTCCATTGGCGAAGTTTCTACGCTCATGATTCTGCTGGGCGGTGCCATTATCATCTTTGGCCGTGTGGCGTCCTGGCGCATTGTTGCAGGCGTAATGTTGGGCATGATGGCAACGGCAACGCTGTTTAACCTCATTGGCTCTGACACCAACCCTATGTTCGCCATGCCGTGGTACTGGCATCTGGTGCTGGGTGGTTTTGCCTTCGGCATGATGTTTATGGCAACCGATCCGGTTTCCGCTTCGTTTACCAATAAAGGTAAATGGTGGTACGGCGCGCTGATTGGCGTGATGTGTGTGCTGATCCGCGTGGTTAACCCGGCCTATCCGGAAGGCATGATGCTGGCGATTCTGTTCGCCAATCTCTTCGCACCGCTGTTCGATTATCTGGTGGTGCAGGCCAACGTTAAGCGGAGGAAGTTGCGTGGCTAACAAAGGAAACGACAGCATCGGCAAAACGTTGCTGGTGGTCATTATGCTTTGCCTGGTGTGCTCGGTGATTGTTGCCGGGTCGGCGGTCGGTCTCAAAGCGCGCCAGACCGAACAGCGAGAGCTGGATAAACAGCGCAACATCCTTGATGTTGCCGGGTTGATGCAACCAGGGATGAGCGGTGAGCAGATTCGCGAGGTGTTTAACGCGCGTATCTCTCCTCGCCTGGTTGACCTGCCAAGCGGCAATTTGCTGGATAAAGACCCGGCAAGCTTCAGCGAAACCAAAGCGTTGCGTGACCCGCAGCAGAGCATTGCGCTCAATGCCGCACAAGACCCCGCTGGTCTTAAACGCCGCAGTAATGTGGTTGAGATCTGGCTGGTGCGTGATGAGCAGCAGAAAGTACAGAAGCTTATCCTGCCGGTTTATGGCAATGGTCTGTGGTCGGTGATGCATGCGTTTGTGGCACTCGGCACCGACGGGCGCACCATTGATGGGCTGACCTACTACGATCACGGTGAAACCCCGGGGCTGGGTGGCGAAATCGAAAACCCGAACTGGCGTCGCCAGTGGGTCGGTAAAAAAGTGCTCGATGAGAAGGGCAACCCGGCTATTCGTGTAGTGAAAGGCGGCGCGCAGCCGGGCAACGAATACGCCGTTGATGGCCTGTCGGGTGCAACGCTTACAGCAAACGGTGTTCAGCACAGTTTTGACTTCTGGATGGGGGAGCTGGGTTTTGGTCCTTTCCTGAAGCAGGTACGTGAAGGAGTGCTCAATAATGGCTGAAATGAGCAACATGAAAGAAATCAAAAAGCTGGTGGTCTCACCGCTTATTGATAACAACCCTATTGCGCTGCAGATTCTGGGTATTTGTTCTGCCCTGGCGGTGACAACCAAGCTTGAAACAGCGTTTGTGATGGCGATTGCGGTAACGTTCGTCACGGCGTTTTCCAGCATGTTTATCTCCATGATCCGTAATCACATCCCCAACAGCGTGCGCATCATTGTGCAGATGGCCATTATCGCCTCGCTGGTTATTGTGGTGGATCAGCTGCTGCGTGCTTTTGCCTATGAAATCTCCAAACAGCTATCCGTGTTTGTGGGCCTGATTATCACCAACTGTATCGTGATGGGCCGCGCTGAAGCCTACGCCATGAAGTCACCGCCGCTGGCGAGCTTTATGGACGGTATCGGTAACGGCATTGGTTACGGTGCGATTTTGCTGGTGGTTGCCTTTGTGCGTGAACTGATTGGCTCGGGCAAACTGTTTGGCGTCACCGTCATGGAAACCGTGCAGAATGGCGGCTGGTATCTGCCAAACGGCATGTTCCTGCTGGCGCCGAGCGCGTTCTTCCTGATTGGACTGCTTATCTGGGCGCTGCGTACCTGGAAGCCAGAACAGCAGGAGAAGGAGTAATTCATGGACCATTTCATTAGTCTGTTTGTCCGTGCGGTGTTCGTTGAGAACATGGCGCTGGCCTTCTTCCTCGGCATGTGTACTTTCCTGGCAGTGTCCAAGAAAGTCTCCACCTCCTTTGGTCTGGGCATTGCTGTTACCGTTGTGCTGAGTATTGCGGTGCCGGTCAACAACCTCGTCTACAACCTGGTGCTGCGTGACGGTGCTATCGTTGAAGGTGTGGATCTGAGCTTCCTGAACTTCATCACCTTTATCGGCGTTATTGCCGCTCTGGTGCAGATTCTGGAGATGATCCTCGACCGCTTTTTCCCGTCGCTTTATAACGCGCTGGGCATCTTCCTGCCGCTTATCGCCGTAAACTGCGCCATCTTTGGCGGTGTGTCCTTCATGGTGCAGCGTGATTACACGTTTACCGAATCCATTGTCTACGGCTTTGGCTCGGGGATTGGCTGGATGCTGGCCATTGTGGCGCTGGCGGGGCTGCGTGAAAAAATGAAATACGCCAATGTACCGGCGGGACTGCGTGGTCTCGGCATCACCTTCATCACCACGGGACTGATGGCGCTGGGTTTTATGTCATTCTCCGGCGTGCAGTTATAAGGGCGATTAGTTATGGAAATTATTCTAGGCGTAGTGATGTTTACGCTAATTGTTCTGGCGCTGGTGCTGCTGATTTTGTTTGCACGCTCCAGACTTGTGAATAGCGGCGACGTGGTTATTGAAATCAACAACGAAGCCGACAAACAGTTTCGCACCCCGGCGGGTGACAAGCTGCTCAACTCGTTGTCGGGCCAGGGGATTTTTATCTCCTCGGCCTGTGGCGGCGGCGGTTCCTGCGGTCAGTGTCGCGTCACGGTGAAAGAGGGCGGCGGTGAAATTCTGCCAACTGAGCTTTCGCATATCACCAAGCGTGAGGCGAAAGAAGGCTGCCGTCTGGCCTGCCAGGTGGCGGTGAAGCAGAACATGAAAATTGAGCTGCCGGAAGAGATTTTTGGCGTTAAAAAATGGGAATGCGAAGTTATCTCCAACGATAACAAAGCCACTTTCATTAAAGAGCTGAAGTTAAAAATCCCGGAAGGCGAAGTGGTACCGTTCCGTGCAGGGGGATATATCCAGATTGAGTGTGGGCCACACACGGTTGAGTACGCCGATTTCGACGTGCCTGACGAGTACCGTGGCGACTGGGACAAGTTCAACCTGTTCCGTTTCCGCTCAGAGGTTAAAGAGCCGTGCGTGCGCGCTTATTCTATGGCGAACTATCCGGAAGAGGCGGGCATCATTATGCTCAACGTGCGTATTGCCACGCCGCCGCCGAGCGTGCCGGATGCACCGCCGGGCATCATGTCATCTTACATCTGGTCACTCAAAGCGGGTGATAAGGTGACCATTTCCGGGCCATTTGGCGAGTTCTTTGCCAAAGAGACCGATGCAGAAATGGTGTTTGTAGGTGGCGGTGCCGGTATGGCGCCGATGCGCTCGCATATCTTCGATCAGCTTAAGCGTATCAAGACTGACCGCAAGATAACCTTCTGGTACGGCGCCCGTTCGCTGCGCGAGATGTTCTATCAGGACGAGTTTGAGCAGCTGGCGCGTGATAATCCAAACTTCAGCTTCCACATCGCACTTTCTGAGCCGCTGCCGGAAGATAACTGGACGGGCTACACTGGGTTCATCCACAATGTATTGTATGAGCACTATCTGCGCGACCATGCGGCGCCTGAAGACTGCGAGTTCTATATGTGTGGGCCGCCGATGATGAACGCTGCGGTCATTAAGATGCTCAAAGATCTTGGCGTGGAGGATGACAACATCCTGCTCGACGACTTCGGCGGCTGACGGAGGCGCGTATGTTAACGGTATTCCTGGCGACCTTTGCTATTTTTGCGTTAGTGATATTAGGTATGTCACTGGGCTACATCGTAAAGCGCAAAACGCTCCAGGGTAGCTGTGGCGGCATCGGCGCGCTGGGACTGGAAAAGGTCTGTGATTGCCCGGAGCCGTGTGATGCCCGCAAGGCGCGTATGGCGCGAGAGCAAAAGCTCAACCAGAACCGTATTGTGTAAATAAAAACACCTCCCAACGGGAGGTGTTTTTTTATGATTACCAGGGATAAGGGCTGATAACGCTGACGTTTCCCCCTTCGGTTATTTGTATATCCATCTGTAGCGTTTCGCCATTTTTCAACAGCACTTCTGTGGGAAGAGGGCCGTTGCTTTCATCGTTTACATAGTCCATTACATTAAAAGCGACAGATTCACAGGCATGTGTCTCCAACCCTGCCTGGCCGTACTTTTGCTCAGTACGGGTATTGAGGAACTCACAGACTTCTTGTTCTACATATATTTCGATAAATGCATAGGAAAGCGTGCCAGCTAAGATGACAAGGCTGACGACAACAT
>JALAGK010000291.1 GCA_022712475.1 Enterobacteriaceae bacterium | reverse complement strand
GAACAATGAGCAAGGAACTGTTTTACGCGGATCTCAACCGCGATTTTTGTGCATTAATGGCAGGAGAGACCAGTTTTCTCGCTGTGCTGGCTAACACCAGCGCACTGCTGTTTGAACGCCTCGAGAATGTTAACTGGGCTGGGTTTTATTTGCTCGACGCTGACACGCTGGTGCTTGGGCCCTTTCAGGGCAAAATCGCCTGTGTTCGTATTCCAGTAGGTAAGGGCGTATGTGGCACGGCAGTAGCAACGGGCGAGGTGCAGCGCGTAGAAGATGTGCACGCTTTTGCTGGCCATATTGCCTGTGATGCTGCCAGTAACGCGGAGATAGTACTACCGCTTGTGCTGAACAATCAGATTTTAGCGGTACTGGACATCGACAGCACCGTTATCGGGCGCTTCGACGAGCAGGACGAACATGGTCTGCGTGAGCTGGCAGGGCATTTGCAGACTGTTATTGCCCACACCGATTTTAAAAAATTCTTTGCCTTTGACGCATAAGAAACAACGGTTAACGTAGCATTTGCCGATGGGGTCATTATAATGACGCCTGTTCATGCCTGCGGCCTGGCCGGCAAAGTCCGTTGTAATCAGGAAATTTCATGGAAAATCAACCCAAGTTGAATAGCAGTAAAGAAGTTATCGCCTTTCTGGCCGAGCGTTTCCCGCAATGCTTTAGCGCAGAAGGCGAAGCACGCCCCCTGAAGATTGGCATCTTCCAGGATTTGGTTGCGCGCGTTGAAGGCGAAATGCAACTGAGTAAAACCCAACTGCGTTCCGCTCTGCGCCTCTACACCTCAAGCTGGCGCTACCTGTATGGCGTTAAGGCCGGTGCGATTCGCGTCGATCTTGATGGCAATCCGTGCGGCGAGCTTGAAGAGCAGCATGTAGAACACGCGCGTAAGCAGCTTGAAGAAGCAAAGGCGCGTGTTCAGGCCCAGCGTGCCAGTCAGCAGGCGAAAAAACGTGAAGCCGCTGTCGCAGATGGCAGCAGCCCAGCCGCTGATGCGCCGCGCCGTGAGCGTAAGCCTCGTCCGACACCGCGCCGTCAGGAAGGTACCCAGCAGCGCAAGCCTCGCGTTGAAAAAACGCCTCGTGAGAACGACACTTCCCGCCATACGCCAGTGACGGATATCGCCGTACTGAAGCAAGGCCAGGCCGTTAAAGTCAAAGCAGGCAATAATGCGATGGACGCCACCGTTGAAGAAATCACAAAAGATGGCGTTCGTGTGCAGCTGACTTCCGGTATGTCAATGATTGTACGCGCAGAACATTTACTGTTCTGAAACGGAGGTCATCCAGGGCATGAACATTTTTTGTAAAATGACGGCCATCGCCAGTCTTTTAGTGGTGGCTGGCAGCGCGGGCGCGGTTGAGGATATTACCCGCGCCAACCAAATCCCCGTGCTGAAGGAAGAGCCGCAACATGCAACGGTGAGTGAGCGCGTTACCTCGCGCTTCACCCGTTCGCACTACCGCCAGTTCGACCTTGATGAGGCCTTCTCGGCAAAAATCTTCACTCGCTATCTGAATCTGCTGGATTACAGCCACAATGTGCTGCTGGCAAGCGATGTCGATCAGTTTGCAAAGAAAAAAACCACCCTGGGTGACGAGCTGCGCAGCGGTCAGCTTGATGTCTTTTATGATTTATTTAATCTGGCGCAAAAGCGTCGTTTTGAGCGCTATCAGTATGCACTGACCGTGCTCGACAGGCCGATGGACTTCACCGGCAACGACACTTTTGAGCTTGACCGCAGCAAAGCGCCGTGGCCGACCAGCGAAGCAGACCTTAACCGTCTCTGGGATGCGAAGGTCAAATACGACCAGCTGAGCCTGAAGCTCACTGGCAAAACCGATAAAGAAATTCACGACACACTCACGCGTCGTTACAAATCTGCGATTCGCCGTCTTACACAGACCAAGAGTGAAGATGTGTTTTCACTGGCGATGACCGCCTTTGCCCGCGAAATCGATCCCCACACCAACTATCTCTCCCCGCGCAATACCGAACAGTTCAACACCGAAATGAGCCTCTCGCTTGAGGGCATTGGTGCGGTATTGCAGATGGACGACGACTATACCGTCATTAACTCCATGGTTGCCGGTGGTCCGGCGGCGAAGAGCAAGGCGATTGGCGTTGGTGACCGCATTGTTGGCGTGGGCCAACCGGGCAAGCAGATTCAGGACGTGATTGGTTGGCGACTTGATGATGTCGTTGCGCTTATCAAAGGTCCGAAGGGCAGTAAAGTGCGCCTGGAAATTCTGCCAGCAGGCAAGGGAACCAAAACCCGTATCATCACCCTGACGCGTGAGCGTATTCGTCTTGAAGACCGCGCGGTGAAGATGTCGGTGAAAAACGTGGGTAAAGAAAAAATCGGTGTGTTGGATATCCCCGGTTTCTACGTTGGTCTGACCGATGATGTGAAAGTACAGCTTCAGAAGCTTGAGAAGCAGAACGTGAGCAGTATTATCATCGATCTGCGTTCTAACGGCGGCGGTGCCCTGACCGAGGCGGTTTCGCTCTCTGGTCTGTTTATCCCGTCAGGCCCGGTGGTGCAGGTGCGTGACAACAACGGTAAGGTGCGTGAAGACAGCGATACTGATGGCGTTGTGTATTACAAAGGCCCGCTGGTGGTGCTGGTAGACCGCTTCAGCGCCTCGGCATCTGAAATTTTTGCGGCCGCCATGCAGGACTATGGTCGTGCGTTGATTGTTGGCGAGCCAACCTTTGGTAAAGGCACCGTGCAGCAGTATCGCTCACTGAACCGTATTTACGATCAGATGCTACGCCCGGAGTGGCCTGCGCTGGGTTCAGTGCAATACACGATTCAAAAATTCTATCGTATCAACGGCGGCAGTACCCAGCGTAAGGGCGTTACCCCGGATATTCTGATGCCGACTGGCAGTGAGGAAACGGAAACGGGTGAGAAGTTTGAAGATAACGCGCTGCCCTGGGACAGCATTAAGGCCGCAACCTGGGTCCGTTCAGGCGATCTGACTGCGTTTGGTCCGCAACTGCTAAAACTGCATCAGGATCGCATCGCAAACGATCTGGAGTTCCAGTACATCATGAAAGACATTGCGCGCTACCGTGCAATGAAAGATAAACGCAACATCATCTCGCTCAATTACGCCCAGCGCGAAAAAGAGAATGAAGAGGATGATGCAACTCGCCTGGCGCGTATCAACGATCGCTACAAGCGCGAAGGTAAAGCACCGCTCAAGAAGGTGGATGATCTGCCTAAGGATTATAAGGAGCCGGATCCATACCTGGATGAAACGGTGCGAATCGCCAGCGACCTGGCAAGACTGGAAAAGGCCAGCCCAGCGACATCGACGGGCAAATAACCTCCAGACAGGCACAAGAAATTGTGCCTGTTTTTTTTATCCCTTTTCAGTCCCGGTCAGCAAAATGCTACAAAATGTAAAGTTCTGTCTTTTTAGCCACCTGGCGGGACCGAAAGCTTGAAAATGATGCAACGCCCCCTCAGGATGTGGGGAATCGCGTAGTGCGTTTGTTAAATAGAGGTAAATAGAAATTATGATGCGAATCGCG
>JALAGK010000290.1 GCA_022712475.1 Enterobacteriaceae bacterium | reverse complement strand
TCACGGTAGCGCTGTGGCTGTTTGCCGATTTTGACAAGCGTAAAGTCTTACCGTTCGCCATTTCCCAGTTTGCAGGCGCATTTTGTGCCGCTGCGTTAGTTTACGGGCTTTATTACAACCTTTTCTTCGACTACGAGCAGACGCATCAGATGGTGCGCGGTAGCGTAGCCAGTCTTGATCTCGCCGGTATTTTCTCGACCTATCCCAATCCACACATCAATCTCATGCAGGCTTTTGCCGTTGAGCTGGTGATTACCGCCGTGCTGATGGGCGTGATTATGGCGCTGACTGACGATGGTAACGGCCTGCCGCGTGGCCCTCTGGCGCCGCTGCTCATTGGTCTGCTGATTGCGGTTATAGGTGCATCAATGGGGCCGCTCACCGGCTTTGCGATGAACCCGGCGCGCGATCTTGGGCCAAAAACCTTCGCCTGGCTGGCCGGCTGGGGCAATGTTGCCTTTACCGGCGGTAAGGATATCCCTTACGTCCTCGTCCCGCTGTTCGGCCCGCTGTGCGGTGCAATCTTGGGTGGCTTTAGCTATCGTAAGTTGATTAGCCCCCATCTGCCTGGCAACGCGACACCAGCCAAACCAAAGAATGATGCGCCCAAAGGCGCACAGCACAAAGCACCGCTGTAACTGAAATTCAGGAACACTTATGACTATCGAAAATAAATACATCGTCGCCCTCGATCAGGGAACCACCAGCTCACGTGCCGTTGTTCTGGATCATGACGCCAACATTGTCAGCGTGTCCCAGCGCGAATTTCAGCAAATCTACCCTAAAGCAGGCTGGGTAGAGCACGACCCGATGGAGATCTGGGCCTCCCAGAGTTCCACGCTGGTTGAAGTATTAGCAAAGGCCGATATCCGCTCTGACCAGATTGCCGGTATCGGCATCACTAACCAGCGTGAAACCGCCATCGTCTGGGAGCGTGAAACCGGTAAGCCTATTTACAACGCCATTGTCTGGCAGTGCCGCCGCACGGCCGAAATCTGCGAACAGCTCAAGCGCGACGGCATGGAAGAGTACGTGCGCCACACGACCGGGCTGGTTATCGACCCGTATTTTTCTGGCACCAAAGTGAAGTGGATCCTCGATCACGTGGAAGGTTCACGTGAACGCGCACGCCGCGGCGAACTGCTGTTTGGTACTGTCGATACCTGGCTTATCTGGAAAATGACCCAGGGGCGCGTGCACGTTACTGACTACACTAACGCCTCACGTACCATGCTGTTTAACATCCATGAGCTGGACTGGGATGACCGTATGCTGGAAGCGCTGGATATCCCGCGCGCCATGCTGCCGCAGGTACGTAAATCCTCTGAGGTTTACGGCCAGACCAACATTGGTGGCAAGGGCGGCACACGTATCCCTATCGCCGGGATCGCCGGTGACCAGCAGGCGGCGCTGTTTGGTCAGCTTTGTGTGAAGCCGGGTATGGCGAAAAACACCTATGGCACTGGCTGCTTTATGCTGATGAACACCGGCGAACAGGCGGTGCGCTCAAGCCATGGTCTGCTCACCACTATTGCCTGCGGCCCGAGCGGTGAAGTGAACTATGCGCTGGAAGGCGCGGTATTTATGGGTGGCGCCTCCATCCAGTGGCTGCGCGATGAGATGAAACTTATCAGCGATGCCGGAGACTCTGAGTATTTCGCCTCCAAGGTGAACGACACCAACGGTGTGTACGTCGTACCAGCCTTTACCGGCCTTGGCGCACCCTACTGGGACCCGTACGCCCGTGGCGCGATTCTCGGCCTCACCCGCGGTGTGAATGCCAACCACATTATTCGCGCCACGCTTGAGTCCATTGCCTACCAGACTCGCGATGTACTGGAAGCAATGCAGGCCGATTCCGATATGCGCCTGCACGCGCTACGTGTGGACGGCGGTGCGGTTGCTAACAACTTCCTGATGCAGTTCCAGTCAGACATCCTCGGCACCCGTGTGGAACGCCCGCAAGTGCGTGAAGTCACGGCGCTGGGCGCGGCTTATCTCGCTGGCCTCGCGGTGGGTTACTGGCAGAACCTTGATGAGCTTAAGGAAAAAGCCGTCATTGAGCGCGAATTCCGCCCCGGCATCGAAACCGTAGAGCGCAACTACCGCTATGAAGGCTGGCAGAAAGCCGTTAAGCGTTCGCTTGACTGGGAAGATCACACCTCACGCTAACCTCTCAGGGAGCGCCGTTTACCGCGCTCCTTTATCCCCATGGACCTGACAATCCGCCCCTCTTCTCGCGCTGTGCTAAAATCCCCGGCAGTTTATTATTTACAACCGGGATTACCATGAGACGAGAACTTGCGATCGAATTTTCACGTGTCACCGAAGCCGCTGCGCTGGCGGGTTACAAGTGGCTTGGCCGCGGCGATAAAAATGCCGCCGATGGAGCCGCCGTCAACGCCATGCGCATCATGCTCAACCAGGTCAACATCAACGGCCAGATTGTGATTGGTGAAGGTGAAATCGACGAAGCCCCGATGCTGTATATCGGTGAGCAGGTCGGTACTGGCCAGGGCGATGCGGTAGATATCGCGGTCGACCCAATTGAAGGCACGCGCATGACCGCCATGGGTCAGGCCAACGCGCTGGCGGTGATGGCGGTGGGCGATCGCGGCTGCTTTTTGAATGCACCGGATATGTATATGGAAAAGCTGATCGTCGGCCCGGGAGCTAAAGGCTGTATCGATCTGAATCTGCCGCTGGCAGAAAACCTGGCGCGCGTGGCGGCATCGCTCGACAAACCGCTTAACGAACTGACCGTTACAATCCTGGCTAAGCCGCGTCACGACGCGGTGATTGCCGAGCTGCAGCAGCTTGGCGTGCGCGTGTTTGCCATCCCGGACGGCGATGTCGCAGCGTCCATTTTGACCTGCATGCCTGACAGCGAAGTCGATGTGCTGTATGGCATTGGCGGTGCGCCGGAAGGTGTGGTCTCTGCGGCGGTAATCCGCGCGATGGACGGCGACATGCAGGGCCGCCTGCTGGCTCGCCACGAGGTGAAAGGCGACAGTGAAGAGAACCGCCGCATCGGCGCCAGCGAACTGGCGCGTTGCGCTGAGATGGGCATTACCGCAGGCGACGTACTGAAGCTTGATGACATGGCGCGCAGCGATAACGTTATCTTCTCTGCCACTGGCATCACAAAAGGCGACCTGCTGGACGGCATCAGCCGTAAAGGGAATATCGCGACCACAGAAACACTGCTGATTCGCGGCAAATCGCGCACGATTCGCCGCATCAAATCTATCCATTACCTGGACCGCAAGGACGCCAACGTACAGCAGCACATTCTGTAACGCGGTCATTTGTCCGATTGAGCTTTCCAGCCCGCACGGGCTGGAAATACATTGCCAGTCTATGCAAGATAGCCACAAAGTTAATGATAAGTTAAATAAACATTAATTCAGGAGCGTTCTATGGCAGATTGGGTCAGCGGTAAAGTTATCCGAGTCCAGCACTGGACAGATGCACTGTTCAGCCTCACCGTTCACGCCGACGTCACGCCGTTCACCGCCGGGCAGTTCACGAAGCTTGGGCTGGAAATTGACGGCGAACGTGTTCAGCGCGCCTATTCCTACGTTAACGCCCCAAACAGCAACGCGCTGGAGTTTTACCTGGTAACCGTGCCAGAAGGTAAACTCAGCCCACGCCTGCATGCCATGCAGCCCGGTGACGAGGTGATGGTCGTGCGCGATGCCAGCGGCTTTTTTGTGCTTGATGAAGTGCCCGACTGCCAGACGCTGTGGATGCTCGCGACCGGTACTGCCATTGGCCCTTATCTGTCGATTCTGCAACAAGGCGAAGGTCTGGAGCGCTTTGAAAACATTGTGCTGGTGCACGCTGCGCGTTACGCCTTTGACTTCAGCTACCTGCCGCTGATGCTTGAGCTACAGGAACACTATCAGGGCAAACTTCACATCCAGACTGTCACCAGCCGCGAGCAGGTGGCAGGCTCGCTACACGGGCGTGTACCAGCGCTTATTGCCAGCGGTGAACTGGAAAACGCGGTGGGATTAAGCATGACAGCGCAAAACTGCCACGTAATGCTGTGCGGTAACCCGCAAATGGTGCGCGACACCACACAGCTTCTCAAAGACAGCCGGGAGATGACCAAACATTTACGCCGACGCCCCGGCCACATCACCGCCGAACACTACTGGTAACTAGCGGTACTTCACGGCCAGCGTCTCTTTACCGTATTTGTTTTCGCCCTGGGTGCCTACAAACGCGCCCAGGTCGAGCAGCATCATAACCAGAATGATAGTTGGCAGTAAATTGCCCACCGCCCAGTGCCAGATACCGGGCAGTACGCCTCCCCAGTTGCCTGCCAGTAGCATCCACGCCAGCACTACCAGTAGCGCCCATGCTCCGGATTTTCCTCTGTCGTGCAGCCGCTTGACAATAACCGCTGCCGTTGGCCACATTAGGCATACCAGGATAAACGCCGCCGTTTGCGTGCTAATCCAGTTGCTGCCCGCAAAGGTAAACAACAGCGCCATCGCACACAGCCACAACCCTATCCAGATCCAAAAATCACGGCGCCCCAGACGCCCCTTAACAGAAAACAGCCACTGCTGTATGGTCATGAGGTTATCCTTATCATTTTCGTGGACGTAGTGTACCCCGACTGATGCTGGTTTTGACAAGCCGGGCCGATGCCGTTTTAATCGCAGACGTAAGACGCAATGAGAAAATAACAATGAAAGTCTGGATCTTTACCCTTTTCATCACAGCCTTTTTCACCACAGCAGGCCAGGCGGTTGCTGCCAACACGCAGAAAACGCCGGTCGCACCTTATTTGCTGCCCGGCGCTCCCGCGTTTGATGTCACCATCAGCCAGTTTCGGGAGAAGTTTAATCAGGACAACCCGACGATGACCCTCAACGAATTTCGCGCCGTCGGGATGCCTGGCGCAAAAGCCAATCTCACCCGTGCCGCCACCAAAATCAACGAAAACCTGTATGCCTCCACGGCGCTGGAGCGCGGCACGCTAAAAATTAAAAGCATTCAGATAACCTGGCTACCTATTCAGGGGCCGGGGCAGAAGGCGGCCCAGGAAAAAGCGCGCAGTTATATGGCAGCCTTGCTGCGTGCCTTTACACCGGGGCTCTCGGTGGCCCAAAGCCAGGAACATCTTGGAAAACTGCTCAGTACCGGGAAAAAACTGGGTTACCACACCCAGAGCGAAGGGGCCGTGCGTTATGTTGTGGCAGATAACGGCGAAAAAGGGCTAACCCTCGCCGTTGAACCGATTAAGCTTGCGCTTTCGCAGACGCTGAAAAACAATCAATGATAAAAAGCAAAGCCTTTCAGACGCATAATCTCTATACTGTTTCTCAGCTCGTGCTGCCGCATGGCAGTGCCATTTTTGTATCTTTTCCGCGTGGAGAATTAAAATGCGACATCCTTTAGTGATGGGTAACTGGAAACTCAACGGCAGCCGCCACATGGTTAACGAACTGATTGCAGGCCTGCGCAAAGAACTGGCCGGCGTTGACGGCTGCGGCGTGGCGATCGCACCGCCGGACGTTTACCTGGACCTGGCAAAACACGTTGCAGGCGGTAGCCACATTGAGCTGGGTGCTCAGAATGTTGACGTAAACCTGTCTGGCGCGTTTACCGGCGAAACCTCCGCAGAAATGCTCAAAGATATTGGTGCAAAATACATCATCATCGGCCACTCCGAGCGTCGTACTTACCACAAAGAGTCTGATGAGTTCATCGCGAAGAAATTTGCCATCCTGAAAGAGCAGGGGCTGATTCCAGTTCTGTGCATCGGTGAAACCGAAGCAGAAAACGAAGCGGGCAAAACCGAAGAAGTATGCGCACGTCAGATTGATGCGGTACTGAAAACGCAGGGCGCGGCGGCTTTCGAAGGCGCGGTTATCGCTTATGAGCCAGTATGGGCTATTGGTACCGGCAAATCAGCTACTCCGGCGCAGGCACAGGCGGTTCACAAATTCATTCGCGATCACATCGCGAAAGTTGATGCCAACGTTGCAGCCCAGGTCATCATCCAGTACGGCGGCTCAGTTAACGCAGGCAATGCGGCAGAGCTGTTCGGCCAGCCGGACATCGACGGCGCGCTGGTTGGCGGAGCATCCCTGAAAGCAGATGCCTTCGCAACCATCATCAAAGCCGCGGCTGAAGCGAAAAAAGCGTAACGACATTTCGTTAATGTAAAAAAGCCCCGCACCGCGGGGCTTTTTTGTGCCTGTGATGCGGCGCATGACCGTCACAACTGGCCCAGCAAACGAAACCAGCCGTAATTGAGCGGCAGCAGCACCAGAAACGTCACCAGTGCCAGCACCAGGCACAGCTTAATACCGTGGCGCGCTGGCACGCGGCCCAGCGCCATCGCCACCACAATAGGTGAGGCCTGATACGGTAAGAGCGGCGTAGAGTAGCCCAGTACCTGAATCATAATCACCGACAACAGTGAAAAGCCGCTGGCTTCAGAAAAGCTCTGCGCGAACGTGGTGTACAGCGCCGGAACGCCGTTAGCTGTCATAATAAAATTAAGTGCGGAAGTGATACCTGTAAGTGCCACAAAACTGGTAAACGGCCTGCGTGGGTCCAGTGGCATGACGGACATCAACCATTCGCCTACCGCATTGCCAAGCCCGCTCTGCGTGACCGCTGCCGCGAGGCCAAGAATACCGGCGACATAGAAACAGGTACGCACGTTCACACCGCTGGCAAATTCTTCACCATTGATAAAACCCACACGTGGCAGTAGCGTCACACAGGCGGCCGCCAGCCCAACCCAGGCAGGCCCCACGCCATGCCAGCTCTCGGTCACCCACAACCCCAGCACGACAGCCAAAAGCCAGCTCAGGCGCTTCTCATCCCCACTCATTGGCACAGGCGATTCCAGACCACGCGGCGGTTTCGGGTGACCTGGAAACAGCCAGCTAATCAAGCCAATCAGCACAAGCCCTTTAAGGATGCCCAGTACTGGCGCATGCAGAAGCAAGTAAGGCAGGTAATTCAGATGGATGCCCCACGAGCTTTCAGTGGCACCGCTCATCACCAGATTCGGCACATTCGCAGGCAAAATCGTGGCAGAAAGCTGGAAGGTACCAAACCCCACCGCCAGCGCCAGACCAAACCAGGCACGCGTACCTTCTTCAATGCCGGCACGTCGGGCCATTGCACCTACCACTGGCATCAGCAGCGCAATACGTCCCATATTTGACGGCATCACAAACGCCAGCGCGTAGCTTAGCAGCACAATGCTTGCCACCATTACCGGCCAACTATCGGTAAGACGTGCTGATATCGCCCTGGCCGCCCGGTCCGCTAACCCGGTTTTGCGTATCGCAATACCCAGTACAAAACCGCTGAACACCAGCCAGAAGGCCGAGGAGGCAAAACCGCTGAACAGCGTCTGTGGCGGCACCACTTTCCCGGCCATTGCTATAGCGAAGAACAAGAGCGCGGTGAGATATTCCGGCAAAGCCGACGTGGCCCACAGCACAATAGTCACGAGAATGAGCAAAGTGGGCCAGAATAAAGGATGGTTCAGCAATTCGAGCATGCCTGTCTCCAGGGAGCATTTTTATTATCGGTGGGCGTGAATATTATCAAAGCGGCCTGAAAATCTACGGGCTTTTTACGTGTGATTTGCTGACCGGCTGACAGCACGAAAACGCCTGAGGCGCCCCCTAAAACGATACGTAATGGCACTAACGTAAAAGGAGACAAGCATACCCACCGCAACGCCATTAACTGATTGCGCTGCCAATATTCACGGCCGAAATAATACCATCACCGACAAAATTCGCCCACCTTGCCAGGGCAACCATAACTGGCATGTGCTACGCCAAGAGAAAACCGCTTCAGCTAACTTGCCGCCGCTAGCGGCCAGTCAGCAACGTACAGTCGTGGTCCTGCAATTCTTCTGCCGAGGCGAGATTTAACTGCAACAGGTTACGCTGAGTAGCCAGCAGGATAAAGCCGCCGTCAGGCAATTGGGCCAGCGCCAACGCAAAGCGGCCCATATGTTCTCTGGCACCGGGTACTTCATCCGCCAGCATAATAAACGGGCTACGGCGCGCCAGTTCCTCTGCGCTGACGCGACGCATGAGGTATTCATGCCCATCAACACCACCAGCAAGCGGTAACCAGCTGCTGCCCAGACTAACGGCGCTACGATTGAGCATGTCGCGCACGTCCGGGCGCAGGCAGGAAATGTGGATATGCAGATGGTTTTGTGTACGACCGAGGCGGGAATTGATGGTAAGCGAAACCGCAGCGTCAGGGACTGGCGCGCCGAGGCGTGCGCTCATCAGATCCCGCGCCTGCCACGCCAGCCAGAAGTAGTTTGGCGTATCAGCACTGAGCAGCAACGGGCTTTCCATACCGTTAATGCGAAATGTCGGCATCAGGAGATACTGCAACGGCCCGTTGCGGTCTTTTAGCAGCACCACACCCGAGGCAAGACTGACACGCTCGCACGGCGCAGGGTTGTCATGCAATTGTTCATTGGGAACGCACTGCGTAAGTGCGATATGGCGCAGCGCATTGGGTTGGTTACCCGTAAGCCACCACCAGGTGGCCAGCACAGCGGCCAGCCCAATCACAATAATGACATACCTGCGTACTGCTGCTTTCATTGCCCTCTCCTTCTTCGTTAAGAAGGAAGCGTAGCGTAAAAGCATGACAAAAAGAAAACGGCCCTGCAGGGCCGCCGAGACGAATGACAAACCTCATCCTTTCGCAGACTGGAGTGATGACCCCCAATAAAAAATAAGGAAAACTACTTCATTGATTTTCGCCTGCTAGGCACAAAGAAGGAAAAACCACGTTTTCCTTCTTTGTCAGCAATCAGACGGCCCCGCAGGGCCGCTTTGCTTAACGCTGGCTAATCTGGTCAAACACCCCGCCACTGGCGAAATGCTGTTTTTGCGCCTGCGCCCAGTTCCCGGCAATCTGATCCACGGTGTAGAGTTTCAGTTTCGGGAATTCACCCTCGTATTTTGCCGCAACCTGCTTATCACGCGGGCGATAGTAATTCTTAGCTGCAATGTCCTGCCCTTCTGGCGAGTAGAGGTATTTCAGGTATGCATCAGCCACATCGCGCGTGCCTTTTTTATCGACCACTTTATCCACCACAGATACCGACGGCTCGGCAAGAATAGATTCGCTTGGCGTGACAATTTCAAACTTATCTACGCCCAGTTGTTTAGTCGCCAGCAGCGCCTCATTCTCCCAGGCAATCAGCACATCGCCGATACCGCGCTCAACAAACGTGTTGGTTGCGCCGCGCGCACCGGAATCCAGGACTTCGACGTTTTTATACAGTGCCTTAACAAATTCCTGCGCTTTAGCCTTGTCGTTATCGCTATGGTGCAGCGCATAGCCCCAGGCTGCCAGGTAGTTCCAGCGCGCGCCGCCCGAGCTTTTTGGGTTTGGCGTGATAACGGAAACACCCGGCTTTATCAGGTCGTTCCAGTCACGAATCTGCTTCGGGTTGCCCTTGCGCACCAGGAAGACGATGGTTGACGTGTATGGTGCCGAGTTGTCCGGCAGGCGCTTCATCCAGTCTTTATCAATGCGCCCGCGCTGGGCGATGGCGTCCACGTCCCAGGCCAGTGCCAACGTCACCACATCAGCCTCAATGCCGTTAATAACCGACGTTGCCTGCTTGCCAGAGCCGCCGTGAGACTGGCGAATCACCACGTTATCACCGGTTTGCTGCTTCCAGTGCGCACTGAATGCCTTGTTGTAGGCTTCATATAACTCACGCGTTGGATCATAAGATACGTTCAGTAACTGAATATCTTTAGCCAGTGCCCCTGCCGACGCCAGCAATAACGTTAATCCCAGTCCCCACTTGTTCATCGCCTGCTCTCTTAGCCATTGTTTTTGATAGTTGCAGCCTGCCAGAAAGCGCGTGGAGGATTAAAGAATAAAAAAAGATTGGCTATAACGCAGAGGAATAAAAAAAGGAGCCAGTCGGCTCCTTTTTCTGTACAGACAGCGCTTAATACAGCTTTTTAGCGCATTCCAGCCAGTCGCCCTTGAACGGACGCTTCATGTTCTCAATGGCATCAATGATGTCATGGTGCACCAGTTTTTCGTTCTGGATACCGACGCAACGACCGCCGTAGCCCTGAAGCAGCAGCTCAATGGAGTAAGCGCCCATGCGGGATGCCAGGATACGGTCATAAGGAACCGGAGAGCCCCCACGCTGGATGTGTCCCAGAACAGTCGCACGCGTTTCACGCTTGGTTTCGTTCTCGATATAGCGCGCCAGCTCTTCAACATCACAAATATGCTCAGTGATAGCTACAATGGCGTGTTTTTTACCTTTCGCGATACCGGCTTTGATTTCATTAACCAGCTCATCGCGTTTAAACTCCACTTCCGGCAACACAATGAACTCACAGCCGCCTGCAATAGCCGCTGCCATCGTCAGGTCGCCGCAGTAACGCCCCATCACTTCAACGATAGAGATACGCTGGTGAGAGGTTGAGGTATCACGCAGACGGTCAATAGCCTCGACTACCGTATCCAGCGCAGTAAAGAAACCGATGGTATAGTCAGTACCGGCAACGTCGTTATCGATAGTACCAGGCAGGCCGATGCACGGGAAACCCATTTCAGTCAAGCGCTTAGCCCCCATGTAGGAACCGTCACCACCAATAACCACCAGCGCATCAAGACCACGTTTTTTCATGTTCTCAATAGCCACGGCACGTACGTGATCTTCGCGGAATTCGGGGAAACGTGCAGAACCCAGGAAGGTGCCGCCACGGTTGATCATATCGGATACGCTGTAGCGGTCCAGGTTGATCATGCGGTCTTCATAGAGGCCAAGGTAACCATCATAGATACCAAAAACTTCGAGCCCCTCGGTCAGCGCAGCACGTACCACGCCGCGGATTGCTGCGTTCATGCCCGGCGCATCACCGCCACTCGTCAACACACCGATTTTCTTAATCATGACTACCTCTGAACTTAGAATGCAAATTTAATCCCGATGCCGGAAATCGCCACGGATAACTGCAAAAAGATAACTATCTACCGTTGCTATGAATAGTATCGCAATCGCTTCCAGCTGAATTGATTCAGGTCAGGCCAAGTGGTGGTAATTTATACTAAAAAACCCCGCCACGCTCACCTTTTTAGTGCCCGTCATTCAGCAATTTTTCTGCTGTATGAGACGGCACAACCGAACAGGGATCCTGATGAATAATCACATCCGAACCCGGAAACCGTTGCCGTATTGCCTGCTCTACTGCATCGGCAATCGCATGCGCCTGTACGAGCGGCAGCTGGTCATCCATTTCCAGGTGAAGCTGAATAAAACGAGTCGGCCCTGACTGGCGCGTTCTGAAGTCGTGCGCGCCGCGCACCCCAGGCCAGGATGTTGCGATATCCACAATCGCTTTTTGTTCTTCATCCGGCAGTGCACGGTCAAGTAAAGACTGTACAGCGTCGTAGCCCATGCGCAGGGCGCTATACAAAATATAGATGCCAATCCCAAGAGCAAACAGAGAATCTGCCCGCTGCCAGCCAAAACTGGCCAATACCAGCGCAATAAGGATGGCACCATTCATCATAACATCGGACTGATAATGCAGCATATCGGCCCGTACGGCCTGGCTGCGGGTTTTGCGTACCACCCAGCGCTGAAACGTCACCAGCGCCAGCGTGCTGGCCAGCGCCACCACCGTCACAATAATACCCACACCCGGCTGATTAAGTGGCTCCGGGCGCACCAGGTGTTGTATACCTGTCAGCAACAAAAACAGCGCTGACCCCGAAATAAACATGCTCTGCGCCAGTGCTGACAGCGACTCGGCCTTACCGTGACCAAAGGTGTGTTCTTCATCCGCAGGCTGTAGCGAATAGCGAACAACCAGTAAATTGGTTAACGACGCCCCAATATCCACCAGCGAATCAACCAAAGACGCCAGAATGGTGACCGAACCGGTATGCCACCAGGCAAAAATTTTTATCAGTAATAATGACGAGGCCATTACCGTTGCCGCAACCGCTGCCCGGCTGACTAAACGCCCGTATTGTTGTTCCATAACCACTCCCCTTGTGTTGCGGCTAGTATAGTCGAGACAACTCAGCAGCAGAATGCAGAATTAACGACTGTTGACCGGGGGTTGAATCAAAGAAAACGCCAGGCTCTCAGGCTATTCTGCGCCGCTTTGGGGCAAATTACGGACAAAAAAAACCCCGCCGGTTAGCGGGGAAGACAGGGATGGTGTCTATGGCAAGGAAAAACAGGGTTGCTACTGGTTACTACGGTTACTGATTACTACGATTACTGCTACTAATCTGTAATACTGAGTTTTTTTGCAAATCAGCAATTTCACGAAGCTGATTCATACGCAAGCGGTGTTTATCATCTAAAACCGCTCGCTGCTCGGGTGTTAATAGCCGGAACATCTGGTTGCGCACTTTCGCCATTTCAACCTGGCGGGCAACCTGTTCCTGTGCCATTTTTTCTGCCTGAGCACGCACAGCTTTTTCGTCAAACTTTTCTGACGTGACGAGCCGGTGCATGGTCTCTAATTCGCTAACATTAACAGGTGACTGATTGTGTCTAGCTAATTGCATCAGGTCGCGCATTTGCTGGCGCTGTTGCTCAGTCAGGCTAATGCCGTCAAACATATGTTGCTGAACACTGTTGCGCTGCGTTGCCCCTTCAGGCTGATACCATTTGTCACCCGCGAGGGCTTCAGCAGCCTGGCCTGGTAACGCAATCAGCATCAGGGTTGAGG
>JALAGK010000031.1 GCA_022712475.1 Enterobacteriaceae bacterium | reverse complement strand
GCGTAAAAATGGCGATAAAACCAACGCCAGAAACCGTTACCACCAGCATCATTTTGTGCTCAGCCTGGTGCTGAAGCGTGAGCACATAAAGATCAATCTGCGCCACATAGTCGTCAATATTCTGCTGATACCACGCCAGATCGCCCTGCGCCAGGTGGGTATCCATTTCACGCCATGCCTGATGCAGCGCGCTGTAGCGCTGACGCACCTGTTCTGGCACCAGCCAGCCGCCAGGTGAGCTTAGCAGCGGTGAGCTAAGGGTTTTTTCATACTGCGCGCGGTAACGCTCAAGCTCGCGGCGCTCGCTCTGTAAATCATAGCCAAGCCGCCAGCTTTGCATACGCAATGAACCGGCAATATTGATGGCCTCGGCATCGCGCATGCTGCTGGCAAGGGTTATCAACGCAACGCCGGTTGTCAGCAGAGAAAGCAGAACGATGTAGAAGAAGGCGCGGGCCAGGCTGGTCGATACCGGGCGCTTAACCATGATAAACCGTGATTCCTCCGGGATTGGGTGGCGGAAACGTACCAGAAATAGCAGGGCGCGGAAACCTGCCAGGCGGGCATTTGCCGCGTTTCGCTCGCTTTAACTATAGCCTGCTACCGGCAGTTAAAACTCTTGTAACGCTGTGATTACATCCGCTGCCTGTGCGTAAAAATGTGCGGTATAGATAAAAAGCGCCCCGCAGTTTGATCCGCGACGGATATCCGACAAATTCTCCTGCGTTTCGTGCAGATGTCGATTGCGCGCCGGACTGCTTGTCGGTTACACCAATAACCCTACAAAAATAATACGATTACGCAAAGTAAGTGGGTGATGTCATGATGAGTCCTTTTATTTCTGCCAATGCCGGTCGTTGTCTGGGCTGCCGCGCCTGTGAAGTGGCCTGTGTAATGGCGCATAACCACGGTGAGCATGTGTTATCCGCGCGTGCATTTACGCCGCGTATTCAGGTAATCAAAGCGAACGGGCGACGCAGTGCGGTGACCTGCCACCACTGCGAAGCGGCACCCTGTCTCAAAAGCTGCCCGGTGGGGGCGATTTCCCGGCGCAATGGTGCCGTACAGGTGGAAGAAAAACAGTGTATCGGCTGTAAATCCTGCGAAGTGTCATGCCCGTTTGGCGCCATTGAAGTTAGCCTCGATGCAGGTGAGATGCACGTGAATAAGTGTGATTTGTGTGAGTCGCGTGCGCAAGGTCCTGCCTGCGCCGCCGCCTGTCCAACGGCAGCATTAACGCTTGTTACACCTGCGGCGTTGGCAGCGCAGAGCGCGCAGCGGCGTAAGTCGACTGCCGTACGCGAGTCGCAGCCGCTCGCCAGTGCAGGTATCGGTCATGGGTTTGATGCTGCGGCCAGACTTGCCGCCATTGCTCCACCTCAGGTTGCACAAAAGCGAGCCGCGCAGGAGCGACTTAAAGAATTCGAAGAAATCTATCTGCCTTATACGCCAGATCAGGCTAACTCTCAGGCACAGCGCTGCCTGAAGTGCGGTGAGCACAGCATATGTGAGTGGAGCTGTCCTCTGCACAACCACATCCCTCAGTGGATTGAGCTGGTCAAACAAGGGCGCATTCTTGAGGCGGCAGCATTGTCGCACGAAACCAACTGTCTGCCGGAAATCACCGGGCGCGTCTGCCCACAAGACCGGCTATGTGAGGGCGGTTGTACACTGCGTGATGAGTCCGGGGCGGTCACTATTGGTAATATTGAGCGCTATATCTCTGACCAGGCGCTGGCACAAGGCTGGCGGCCAGGACTGGAAAAGGTGGAACCGCTGGGCAAGCGCGTAGCGGTAATTGGCGCCGGACCGGCAGGACTTGCCTGTGCTGAGCGGCTGGTGCGCGCTGGCGCTGAGGTTACGGTGTTTGACCGGCACCCGGAAATCGGTGGGTTGCTGACGTTTGGTATTCCTGCCTTTAAACTTGATAAATCGCTACTGGCGCGTCGGCGCGACATTTTCAGCGAAATGGGCATCATTTTTCACCTTAACTGTGAAGTTGGACGTGATGTAACGCTGAGCACGCTGCTGGAAGAGTACGATGCCGTGTTTGTCGGTGTGGGGACCTACCGTTCAATGAAGGCCGGGTTAGCGCATGAAGACGCGCCGGGCGTGCATGATGCGTTGCCGTTCCTGATTGCCAACACACGCCGTTTGATGGGGCTAATGCCTTCTGAGGACGCACCGGATGTGGATATGGCAGGTAAACATGTTGTGGTACTCGGCGGTGGCGATACGGCCATGGACTGCGTGCGCACCGCACTGCGCCAGGGCGCGCAAAGCGTTACCTGCGCCTATCGGCGTGATGAAGCCAATATGCCAGGGTCGCGCAAAGAGGTGAAAAACGCGAAGGAAGAGGGCGCACTGTTCGAATTTAACGTACAGCCCGTGGACATCGAGCTAAACGAGCAGGGAACAGTGTGTGGCGTACGTCTGCTGCGCACGCGCCTTGGCGAGCCAGACGCGCAGGGGCGCAGACGGCCCGAACCGGTGCCCGGTTCTGAGTTTGTGATGCCTGCCGATGCCGTCGTGATGGCGTTTGGTTTTCACCCGCATTCTCTGCCGTGGCTTGAAGAGCACGGTGTGATGCTCGATAACAGCGGGCGTATCAAGGCCAGCGTGGAAAGTCGCCTGCGCTACCAGACCACGCATCCCAGGATTTTCGCAGGGGGGGATGCCGTGCGCGGCGCAGATTTAGTGGTGACAGCGATGGCTGGGGGCCAGCATGCCGCTCGCGGTATT
The DNA here is from genome assembly GCA_022712475.1 of Enterobacteriaceae bacterium. GTDB lineage: Bacteria > Pseudomonadota > Gammaproteobacteria > Enterobacterales > Enterobacteriaceae > Tenebrionibacter. The sequence goes on along the minus strand of JALAGK010000031.1, from coordinate 3,530 downwards.
CTTGATTACTTTAGGGCTTCGGTATAAGCCTTACACCCCGCGTTCAGCGCGGGGTTTTTCATTGACATCAAACGCCCCACTTTTTTCGTTAATCTCCCGATTGGCAGCGAAATCACCTGAGCGAAAAACCGGCAATTAAGGGGTAGGGCGCTGGCGTGATTTTGTGTGCCGCAGAGCAGCAAAACCTAAACCTTTCTTAAACGCATCTGCCTGAAAATGCGCGCTATGCCACAGGATTTGCGGCGCTCTTCCACAAAACAGACGTAACCTTGATCGGGCAACGCGATTTACCCCTTCCGGGTGATGCGCCTACCCCCTTGTGTCGAATATTTTTACCAACATAAATCCAGGGGAAGGACCCGCAGCCTCCCTCCGACGGCTCTGTGACGAAAAGCGCAGCATGTTCCCCAGTAACAAAGAGGTAACGAACAGCGATGGCTGAATTCTCCCGACGTGGCTTACTGACCGGTGCGTTTCGCGCTGGTTCAAACGCCATGCGGCCGCCCTGGAGCCGCCGTGATGTGGAGTTCACCGCTGTTTGTACCCGCTGTAATGCCTGCGTTGAGGCCTGTGAAACTACGGTCATTAAGCGTGGCGCCGGGGGCTTCCCCGAAGTCGATTTTCAGCGCGGCGAATGCACATTTTGTTACGCCTGCGCCGAAAGTTGCCCGCAACCGCTGTTCGCCGTGCGCGACAGTAATCCCTGGCAGTATCAGGTCGCTATTGGCGCACGCTGCCTGGCGCAAAACCGCGTCGAATGTCGCAGCTGTGAAGATGCCTGCCCTGAGCGCGCTATACGTTTTCGCCCGACGCTGGCAGGTATTGCACAACCGCAAACCGACGTGTCGCTGTGTACCGCCTGTGGGGCGTGCGTGGCGGGGTGCCCGGTTAGCGCTATCGAATTAAGGAGTCGTGATGAGCAGTAGCTGGCAGGTATGTGGGCTGATGGTTCAGACCCGCCCAGAGAATATCGCCGCAGTCAGCGCAGCGTTGAATGCGCTGCCCGGTAGTGAAGTCTCCGCCAGCGATGCGGCAACCGGCAAGCTGGCGGTTGTGATGGAGGCAGCCTCGTCGCGAGCGCTGCTGGATACTATTGAGTCGGCACGCGAAGTGACAGGCGTGCTGGCGGTTTCGCTGGTTTACCACCAGCAGGAAAGCACAGGTGAGGAAACACCATGAAACTCAGTCGTCGTAGCTTCATGAAAGCTAACGCCGTCGCCGCGGCCGCTGCGGCAGCCGGTATCAGCGTTCCCGCCGCCGCGCGCGCGGTGGTAGGACAATCTGACGCCATCAAGTGGGACAAAGCGCCGTGCCGTTTCTGCGGCACCGGTTGCGGTGTGCTGGTGGGCACCCAGAATGGCCGTGTAGTGGCAAGCCAGGGCGATCCGGATGCGCCGGTCAACCGTGGTCTGAACTGCATCAAGGGCTACTTCCTGCCAAAAATTATGTACGGAAAAGACCGTCTGACGCAGCCGCTACTGCGTATGCGCGACGGCGAGTACGACAAGCAAGGCGAATTCACGCCGGTAAGCTGGGAAAAAGCCTTTGATGTGATGGAAGAGAAGTTTAAAACGACTCTGAAAGAGAAAGGCCCGGACGGCATTGGCATGTTCGGCTCCGGACAGTGGACGGTGTGGGAAGGCTATGCCGCCGCCAAGTTGTTCAAAGCGGGTTTCCGCTCCAATAACATCGACCCGAACGCGCGTCACTGCATGGCGTCGGCGGTGGTGGGCTTCATGCGTACCTTTGGTATGGATGAGCCGATGGGCTGCTATGACGATATTGAGCAGGCCGATGCCTTTGTGCTGTGGGGCTCCAACATGGCGGAGATGCACCCGATTTTGTGGTCGCGCATCACCGACAGACGTCTGGCGAGCAACAACGTGGAAGTGGCCGTGCTGTCGACCTTCCGCCACCGTAGCTTTGAGCTTGCGGACAACGGCATGATCTTCACGCCGCAGTCAGATCTTGCCATTCTCAACTACATCGCTAACTACATCATCCAGAATGATGCGGTTAACGAAGACTTCTTCTCTAAACATGTCACCTTGCGCCGTGGTGCTACTGATATCGGCTATGGCCTGCGTTCTGAGCATCCGCTGGAAAAAGCCGCGAAAAACCCGGGTTCTGATGCCTCAGAGCCGATGAGCTTTGAAGAGTATAAAGCGTTTGTCGCCGACTATACCCTCGACAAAGCGCACGAGATGAGCGGCGTGCCGAAAGATCAGCTTGAGCGTCTGGCGAAGCTGTACGCTGACCCAAGCAAAAAAGTTATTTCCTACTGGACGATGGGTTTTAACCAGCATGTGCGTGGCGTATGGGCCAACAACCTGTGCTACAACATCCACCTGCTGACCGGCAAAATCTCGCAGCCGGGCTGCGGTCCGTTCTCACTGACCGGCCAGCCGTCTGCGTGCGGCACGGCGCGTGAAGTGGGTACCTTTGCCCACCGTCTGCCTGCAGACATGGTGGTGACTAACGAAAAACATCGTCAGCTCACTGAAAAAGAGTGGGATCTGCCGTCAGGCACCATTCCTTCTAAAGTCGGTTTGCACGCTATTGCGCAGGACCGTGCGCTCAAAGACGGCAAACTCAACGTCTACTGGGTGATGTGTAACAACAACATGCAAGCCGGTCCAAACATTAACGAAGACCGTATGCCGGGTTGGCGCGATCCGCGCAACTTCGTGATTGTTTCCGACCCGTACCCGACGGTGAGCGCGCTTGCCGCCGACCTGATTCTGCCGACGGCGATGTGGGTGGAAAAAGAAGGCGCCTACGGTAACGCCGAGCGCCGTACCCAGTTCTGGCACCAGCAGGTGGCAGCACCAGGCGAGGCGAAGTCTGACCTCTGGCAACTGGTGAGTTTTGCGAAACGCTTTAAGACAGACGAGGTCTGGAGCGAAGAGCTGCTGGCCCAGCGCCCGGACATGCGCGGCAAAACGCTGTATGACGTGCTGTTTGCGACCGACCGCATTCGTAAGTATCCGCTTAGCGAACTCAAAGACGACCAGTTGAACGACGAAGCGCGTGAGCTGGGTTTCTATGTGCAAAAAGGACTGTTTGAAGAATATGCTGCCTTCGGACGCGGCCACGGCCACGACCTGGCGCCGTTTGACGACTACCACAAGGCACGCGGCCTGCGTTGGCCGGTGGTTGACGGCAAAGAAACCCAGTGGCGCTACAGCGAAGGCCACGATCCGTATGTGAAAGCGGGTGAAGGCTATAAGTTCTACGGCAAGCCGGACGGTAAAGCGGTTATCTTTGCGCTGCCGTTTGAACCTGCCGCCGAAGTGCCTGATAAAGAATACGATCTGTGGTTGTCTACGGGCCGTGTACTGGAGCACTGGCATACCGGCAGCATGACTCGCCGCGTGCCGGAACTGCACCGTGCATTCCCGGAAGCCGTGCTGTTTATCCACCCGCTGGATGCCAAAGACCGCGGTCTGCGCCGCGGTGAAAAGGTCAAAGTCGTATCACGCCGTGGCGAGGTTATTACGACCGTAGAAACCCGCGGACGTAATACGCCG
>JALAGK010000289.1 GCA_022712475.1 Enterobacteriaceae bacterium | reverse complement strand
TCTTCGCGCCTCTCATCACCCTGCTCGCGGTAGCGCCCAACAAAACCCAAGGCCAACGCACGATAGAAGCAGGACAATACCGCAACATCCGGCGCAGGTGCGCGTAACTGATCTTTAATGCGCTCCCACAACTCCTCTCCCGCATTGAGCGTATTGAAGTATTTCGCCTGCAATGGCGACAGCAACCATTTTTCCGACCCGCTGTCATGACGCTTGCGGTTGAGGACACTTTCATCCAGCAAGGCGCATTGGGTATAGGTCATATGCTCAATGCTCGTTTCACTAAAACCGGCTTCCCTGAGTTCCTGCCGGGCCTTATCAACCCATCCACAGGCACGACGATACATCTCATCGCCATCATCAATGATCTGACCATTACGTAGCTGACTAACCATCAACCAGGTAGGCCAGAAAATACTGTCGATTTGTTTCGTAATGTCTTTATTGTTCATGTACGCAGTACCGCAAACAGTTCCAGCTGAACATCACCTAATGAACCCGGCACGTAAAACGCGCAGTTGCCGGCCTCCAGCATGCTTTTGCCCGCTTTTGTCGTCACATCCAGCGCAAAATACTGGTTTTCCAGACGCAGAGGGATTGCGGCAGGAACATGGGAAAGCGGCTTAAGCGGTACCCCACTGAGCGCCACGTTCACAACATCGGCAACCTCTACACGACTACCCGCTTTACACAGCAGAGGGAATTGTGTCTGAAGCAGATGGGCAGGAAGAGAGGAACGAACAGACAGATAGAAATCAGCGTCCTCGCGCAACCTGGAATCATGAAGATCACCGCGCCAGAAACTGCCTTCACGCGTCAGTTCAATAGCAATAACGCGTGACGGCAGACCGGTTTCAAGCAATTCAAATAAGAGGGTAATAAGCGGAGGGAAAACCTGCTCCGGTGCTTCATGGCGATAAAGCGGGATGGCATCACCGTCACGTTCAAGTGAGAAGGTCAACAAGCTTCCTGCCAGTCGGGCCAGTTCTCGCCACAGCAGTTCAGGATGTCGCCCTGGGCTTTGCAGCAATTCACGCAGCACAGGCTCGGCGCTACTAAGTGAATTCAACAGCCAGAAGAGAGAAACGTCGGCAACGGCAAAATCAGCCATACGCTCGTTGCTTTCACGACGCATATTCATTAACCGCTGGCGACGCGCACGAACGCGGTGCAACAGCTCAGTCAGTGCGCCAAGTAGCCACGGACTGGCGCTCATTGTCAGCATGGGGGGGATGAATGTGTTATCAAATCCCCACATTCCCTGCGTATTACGGACCAGGCGAGCTACCGGACAAGTTAACCAGGCATCGTTTTCCTGATGGGCAAAACGCAGCGTTGCCGCATTGCGTAACACGGCAAGCTCCGTACGTTCATAACCTGCCAGCTCCTGTACGGACACCCATTCACGCTTCCAACGACGCGGACGCTCGCCTTCGCCACCTTCATCAAGGTTACCGCCGCTGGCGTTAAGCAGCGGCAGTGCCAGAACAATGTCAACCTGATTGCGACCGTCCAGTCCATTAAGATCAACAGCAGACGGCAGATTGTCGGCCTGTTCGCTGTCAAACAACGTGCCATCAGCGAATCTGACTACCATCTTCACCGGATGCAGACGAGAGACAGCCAACGCGCCTTGATCGAAAGCGACCTCCACTACGCCCCATGGCGATGCTATCGACATTCTTGCAACGGAATCCGCAACCCACGCATCCCAACGCGCCTGCTGCTGGAACTGTTGTGGGGCCAGGAAGGCCCCATCAGTCCACAGGGGACGGTAAATCTTCATCCTCACCTCCCTATGCTTTTGCCTTTGGCATCTGGGAGACTAATGACAGGTTGACGTCCATACCCTCCACCTGGAAGTGCGGCACGGCATACAGCTTCACGCGGAAAAAGCCCGGATTGTCTTCAATATCTTCAACCACGACTTTTGCATCACGAAGCGGATGCGACGCCTGAAGATCGTCACCCGGATCGGTCATTTCGGTGACCAGACCGCGTACCCAATTGTTCAACTCAAGTTCCAGCAGACGACGGTCTTTCGTCGTACCAATGTTTTCGCGCTGAATCAGCTTCAGGTAATGCGCAATACGCGACAATAAGAAGATATACGGCAGTCTTGCGTTAATGCGACTGTTCGCTGTTGCATCAGGTGTGTCATACAGCGCCGGCTTTTGTGCGGAGTTAGCTGAGAAGAAGCAAGCATAATCACGGTTTTTATAGTATGACAGCGGGATAAAGCCCAGGTTGGCGAATTCAAACTCACGCGTTTCCGGGATCATCACTTCAGACGGAATTTTGACCTGATTACCCGTACCCAGATCGTAAAGGTGAATCGGAAGATCGGTTACCGCTCCACCGGCTTGCGGTCCACGAATCTGTACACACCAGCCATTTTTAATAAAGCTGCGCACCATGTTGGCAGCGAAAGCAAATGCGGCATTGGTCCACAGATATTTCTCATGATCGGGGCCTTTCACCTGCTCCACGTAGTTAAAGCTACGCACCGGCACTGTATCCGGGCCATACGGCAGACGTCCTAGCACACGCGGCATAGTCAAACCGATATAGCGGGAATCATCGGTATCACGGAACGATTTCCATTTAATGTATTCGGCACGGTCAAAATAGTTACCTATATCTTTAATGGCCGATACTTCTTCCATATTCTCTTTGAGGAAGAATTTTGCGCCAACAGCACCGATAAACGGCATGTGGGCGGCGGCAGATACTTTGGAAATGTTACGCAACAACGCCACATCCTGCGCACTGGCGTCAAACTCATAATTGGATATTACTGCACCAATGGGTTCTCCCCCTGGCGTATCGTACTCGGCGATATAGGTGTGTCGGTACAGACCACTCTGAATCACTTCCGGGCAGTCTTCGAAATCCTGGCGCAGGTCTTCTTTAGAGACGTCCAGTAGTTCAACTTTCACGTTAGCGCGAAAATCAGTGCGATCGACCAGGAACTTCAGTCCACGCCAGACAGATTCCACTTTCTGGAACTCAGGATGATGCATAACCGCATCCAACTGGCGACTAATCTGCTGGTCAAGCTCTGCAATATGGTGATCGAGCAGCGTTTTATCCAGACGCTCAACCTTTTGACCAGACTGCTTCAGGCGCTCCAGGAAAACCTGAACGGCGGCAGTCACACGCTCGTCGGCACTGGTTTCTGACAGCGAATTATTGTCCTGAAAGGCATTCAAATCAGCCAGTTCTGCGACCGGCGTCAGATTGATTTTGCTGAACAGGGAAGCATAAACGCCGTTAGCAGCGTCCTGTTCAAGCACGGTCGTACTTTGCCCGGAGGCGAGATTTTCGGTATTGGCAGACATCAGCATTCTCTCTCTTCAAAATCCATGTAAAAGAATCAGACTTCTTTAGGCGCGATAGCATTAAGTTCACGACGCAGTTCGTCGCTAAGCGCCGGGTCTTTGAGGATGTTTTCCAGTTCTTTGCGGAAAGTGACGTTATCGAGAAGATTGGATTTGAGGTCACGCAGCAGATTACGCATCGACAGCATGGCACGTAGTTGAGGAAGCTGACGCGCCACCTGCTCAGGATGAAAATCTTTCATGGAAGAGAACGTCAGATTGACGTTGGTTTCGCTGCCATCTCCGGCCAGGGTATCAGGTACAGCGAGAGTGACAGAGGGGCTGAACTCGGTAAGCACATTGTCGAAGTTATTTTTATCGACATTCACTTTTTCTCGTTCGGCCAGTGGACGCTGCTCCTGCCCGTTACTGAAATCGCCAGTGACCAGCAGTTTCAACGGCAGCTCAACCTTTTTCTGTGCGCCGCCCGTATGCAGGTCCAGCTTGATATTAACGCGGGCCTTAGGTATTTCAGACTGAAAACTTTGTGACATAG
>JALAGK010000288.1 GCA_022712475.1 Enterobacteriaceae bacterium | reverse complement strand
TCACCTCACCACCAGGGGCTTCGCCAAGGCCGGTATTACCAGCATTATCGGTCAGCACCACAATATTGCGGGTGAAATACGGCGCATGCGCGCCGCCAATGTTAAGCAACATACTGTCGTGGCCCGCTACCGGGATCACGCGCATCTGCGTAATGACTGGGCTTGATTGCGTACTCATGAACGCGCTCCCTGTACTGGTTTTAACTCAATGCGCTTAATGTCACCCACCAGCACCAGATAGCTAAGGATGGCGATGAAGGCATGAACCCCTACGTAAATCAGCGCGCCGTTGAAAGAGCCAGACACACCAACGATGTAGCCGATAGCAATCGGCGTGACGATGCCGGAAATATTGCCGAACATATTAAACAGACCACCACTCAGACCGCTTATCTCTTTAGGCGCGGTATCCGCCATCACGGCCCAGCCGAGCGCCCCAATGCCTTTGCCGAAGAAAGCCAGCGCCATAAAGCCCACAACCATCCATTCCGCCTGCACGTAGTTGCAGAACACCATGCTGATAGAAAGCAGCATCCCCACCACAATTGGCGTTTTGCGGGCAATGTTCAGCGAGCCGCTACGGCGCATCAACCAGTCAGAAATCACCCCACCCAGCACACCGCCGATAAAGCCGCACACCGCAGGCACCGAGGCGACAAACCCGGCTTTGAGAATCGACATGCCGCGCGCCTGCACCAGATAAACCGGGAACCAGGTGATAAAGAAGTATGTCAGTGCGTTAATACAGTACTGCCCGATGTAAATACCAATCATCATGCGCGAGACAAGTAGCTGCTTTATCTGTCCCCATTTTTGCGAAAACGGCACTTTTTCTTTGGTACTGGTCTGGTCCATGTTAACCAGCGCACCGCCAGCTTCAATATAATCCAGCTCGGCTTTATTCACGCCCGGATGGCTTACCGGGTCATGAATCATTTTCAGCCACAAGAAGCTGATGATGATGCCAAGTCCGCCCATAAAGAAGAACACGTGTGACCAGCCCACCGCGTGAGTGAGCCAACCCATAATCGGCGCGAAGATAACGGTCGCGAAATATTGGGCTGAGTTAAAAATGGCTACTGCCGTGCCTCGCTCGTGTGCCGGAAACCAGGCAGCCACGATGCGGCTGTTGCCGGGAAAAGAGGGGGCTTCCGCAAGGCCAACCAGAAAGCGCAGCGTAAACAGCGCGATAATGATGCCAAAGCCGCTAAAGATATCGACAAAGCCCTGTAATAGCGTGAACAATGACCAGATAAAAATGGACCAGAAATAGACACGCTTGGCGCCAAACCGGTCGAGCAACCACCCTCCGGGAATTTGCCCAATAACGTAGGCCCATGAGAAAGCAGAGAAAACGTAGCCCATACCGACCGGATCGAGGCCAATATCGCGCGCCATTTCCGAACCAGCAATCGACAGCGTTGCTCTGTCGCCATAGTTAAATGAGGTGACAATAAACAGCATCACCACTATCCAGTAGCGGGCGTTTGTGCGTTTTTCAACAACGCTCTGCGCCTGGCTGAATGTGTTCATGTTGTACTCCTGAATAATAGCCCGTGGCTACATCCATTCTGAACAGCACAACCCCTGGGTTAATCAGAATGACATGCCGTGACAATCCGCAGCTATTTGTAGTGTTGAAAGCGTGGCTGCGGCTTTATGAACTGACACAGACAGTATAAAAATGCCCCGGCGTGCCCTCACCGTGCAGAAATACAACTTTCAGGGATACTTAAAACAGGATTTAGGGCATCGGCACAAGCGACTGGGCGATGCTTCACGAAATAGCAGGAAATGAGAGAGGAGAGCGTTTTTTAACGCACAATAAAACGCCCTTCGCAGGCGCGAAGGGCCGCGGCTTATTTAATCAGCGTGCCCCAGTGTTCAATCCAGGGATTAGAGACACTTTCAGGCTCCGTGGTTTCACTGGCGTCAATGGTCAGCACCTCACCAAGGCGAGTTGCGCCCTGCTCCTGCAATAGCGCATCAAACTGCTTGCCAGCGCCGCAAAAGTTGTCGTACATGCTGTCGCCAAGCGCAATAAGGCCATATTGCAGCTCTGGATGCCAGCCAATGGTCTTAATCGCCTCAAACAGGGGAACAATGCTGTCAGGCAGGTCTCCCTGACCGGTGGTTGAGGTCACCACCAACGCGTAACCATTGCGATAGCGCTCCCAGTCAGTGGCCTCAGGGTCTTCAAATACTTTTGCGTCGTGCCCAAGGCGCGCCAGGATGGCCTGAGCCTCTTCTGCCACCAGCAGCGCGTTTCCGTAAATGGTTCCAACAAAAATGCCCACGTCAGCCATAGCCGGTCACTCCTTATACGTAGAATCGTTAACATCCTGGACGCTGTCTGGGCCAAAGGCAACCCTTTCAATTCCGGGGAGAATTCCACACCAGCCAAAGTCTGCCAGCGCCTGCATCCAAACTGTGTCCAGCCCGGCTTCAATACGCAACGCTTCACCAGTCACAGGGTGAGTCAGCTCAAGGCTGCTTGCATGCAGCATCAACCGGTTGCAGCCAAAATGCTCTGCTGCTGCACGGTTCTGGCGCAAATCACCGTGTTTGCTGTCACCAATTATCGGATGGCGTAAATGCGCCATGTGGCGGCGTAGCTGGTGCTTACGCCCGGTCTGTGGAGCCATCTCTACCAGACTGTAACGTGCGCTGCTGTAGCGCCCAATGGCGACCGGCATTTCACAGGTGGCGATGCCGCGATAGTGCGTGAGCGCGGGTTGCGGTTCTTTATCGGTCCGGCTGAACTTATCACCGATTTTATCCAGCTCTTCGCGTAGTGGATAATCCAGCGTGGCCTCATCCTCCAACCAGCCGCGCACAATCGCGTGATAATGTTTGTGAATTTGGTGTGATTCAAACTGCTGAGATAAAAGCCGTCCAGTCTCGCTTGATAATCCCATGAGCAGCACGCCAGAGGTTGGTCTGTCGAGACGGTGCACGGTAAAAACATGCTGACCAATCTGGTCGCGCACGGTCTGCATGACCACCACTTTTTCATCGCGATCAAGCCAGCTTCGGTGCACCAGCCAGCCAGAAGGTTTATTGACTGCCACCAGCCACTCATCCTGATAAAGGATTTCCAGCATCAGGCGTCACCGACAAAGAGTTCATCAAGTGCTCCCAGCGCAGCCAGCAGAGCCTCACGCTGAGGCCAATCTGCCTCAAGCGCCATCTCATAATAAGGAGCGACAGCTAAGGCCTGCGGCAGCGGATGCTGACCATCAAGCAGGGCATGCATACGCGGC
>JALAGK010000287.1 GCA_022712475.1 Enterobacteriaceae bacterium | reverse complement strand
GAGTGGTAAGTAACACGTTATGACTACACATTAAACCTGATGATGCGAAGAGGCGACAGTTTTTACGCAATAGAAGCTACGTTAAGAATATCGTCTGTTGGCTCTCATACATAATGCGCTTTATTGTAACGCTGTATAACGGACTACCACAGAGAAGTAAATACGTTATAGCGACACCTTGTGGATGAGTTGCTCCGCGACCTGTCATCGCGAGCAAGAGAAAGGAAAAGGAAAACCAACCACTTTCCCCTGTACATCATAACCCGTTATTGCGTGGCGCTAAGCTTGTAGCAAACCAGCTAACTAACAGGAACGCTGGAAAATCGTTTAGAGCAGAGGCACTGAACGAGGAGTTACGTCATAGCTCGCCTGTCATCGCCCAAATATTGTTTACATAAGGCGGCAAACTCATTCTGCCAGACACCGAGTTCAAAACCGTAGCGCTGCTGAAAAGCCGTCGTTTCAAAATACATGGCGTAGGCATAATTCTGGTAGACCTGCAAGGCCGCCAGCGGCTGTCCGAGACTGAAGTAATCCTTGATACATGCGAGCAGCAGATCATAGTTGGTGTTTTCTTTGACCCCGCCAAACTGACTATTCAGTATCGCCGCCCGGCGAACAATCGGATCGTCGGCCAGGGCTGGATGATCCATTGCTAATTTTAGCAGTGCGTATATGCCTGTCGCAGGGCGACCAAACGCCCAGTTGGCACGATAGGCAAACAGTGCGCTACGCAGACAGTCTTCTGTTTGCTGACGTCGCCGATATTGTCCGGCCAGAGTGAACCAGTAATCACTCACTTCAGGCAGACTGGCACAGGCGCGTTCCAGTACAGGTACGGCATCATCAAGGTGGCCGCTTTTCATTAACATTTTGGCTTGTGCAAATAGTGATACCGCAAAATCAGCGTCTTTAATCCCGGTCTCACCCCGTTCCCAGTCATTGATGCGCATCCATTCAATAAACTTTTCTACGCAGGAAAAAACAGGCAACAATTTGCCCTCGTCATGCATCATGTCGCAGATAATGGGGTTCTGCTGCTCGCGGCCTAACGGCCAGTAAAGACCGAAATAATCGCCATTGCCGAGTTGAGCATCTGTAACTTCAAGAAAACCAGCACAAGGATAGGGGCCGCGGGCAATGTTGGTTGGGTTGAATGACAGTAGCTCAATAGCAGCAGGTCGTTTCATTTTCAGTGACTAAGCAGAGGGTGAGTTTATGATTTTGCATGAGAGGTTTTCTGAGTGTCAAATTACCATTGCCGCGTGGAGATGATTCTGCACGGTTTGCTACGGAAGACTTTGTTATTTTTATCAGAAAATATGTAAAACGCTAAACAGGCTTATTGTTTTGACGGTATGGGATGTTTATCCTGCGAGTACAGAAAGAGATCAACAGGGATTGTTATGACGTCTTTGATTCCAGATATTTCATTTATTGATAATAGTGAGCAACGCACGCCGCTCATATTAGTTCTCGACTGCTCAGGCAGTATGACTGGCAAGCCAATGGAGCAACTTAATCAGGGGCTTAAGCTGCTGGAAGAGGAGCTTAAGGATGATGTGATTGCCGCAAAACGTGTTCGTCTACTGGTCATAAAATACGGCGGTTACGATGAGTGCGATCTACTCGGAAACTGGTGTGATGCCATGGATTTCACCGCTCCTGTCCTTGAGGCCTATGGCTTAACCCCCACCGGCCAGGCTGTGAGCCTGGCGTTAAGCGAAATCGAGGCCGAAAAGGATCGTCTGAAAGCTGCGGGTGTGCCTTACACCCGCCCGTGGCTGTTTTTAATCTCCGATGGTGAGCCTACAGATAACTGGCTGCAGGCCGCGCAGGAGTGCCGTGAGGCACAGGCGGCAAATAAAGTTGCTGTATTCCCCATTAGCGTTGGCGAGCAGGCCACGGAATCCATGGGCCAGTTCAGTCGCAGCGGTATTAACGGCGTCAAGCAGCTTCAGGGATTACAGTTCCGTGAGCTCTTCCTCTGGCTGAGTGCCAGCATGCAGGTGGTATCGCAATCCACTCCTGGCGGTAAAGCCCAACTGCCACCGACGGACAGCTGGTCAGAAATATCGGTCTGATGTGATGAGCTGGAACGTTTACGCCTCGTCAGTCATCGGTAGCGGCCATCGACAAAATAATCTTCCCTGCCAGGATGCCTTTTGCTATCGCAACATGGGCGAGCGACTTATCGCCGTCGTATGTGATGGCGCAGGCTCCGCTGCCTGTAGCGAACAGGGCGCGGCACTGGTTGCCCGTGAGCTGGCCGATGCTCTGGCGGCATTCACCCACGAGCCTGATGACGCGCAGCTGCTGGCACTGGTGGCAAGTGTGCGTGAAGCGGTTTTGCTACGGGCGCGTGAGCAGGCGCGCTGCGCGGGCGATTTTGCCTGTACCGTGCTGGCCGTGTGGCTGGGGGAGCATGCCTCGGTGGTGCTGCATATTGGTGATGGCACCGCCGCGCTGACCTTTGACGCCGGACAACATTTTTCTCTACCAGAAAACGGCGAATACGCGAATCAAACCTGGTTTCTCACCAGTGAGGACTGGCGTGAGCATCTACGCGTCCGCCGGTTTACTGGCAGGGCCATGCAACTGGTAATGATGTCTGACGGTGTGCAGCCCTTTGCATTAACCCGACGTGGCGACGCGCTGTTTTCTCCCTTTATGGACCCGGTTCTGCGTTATTTGCGGCAAGTTGGTGAGACTGAGGGCAGCAAGGCAATACGCGCCACGCTTGATGACCCGCGTACCTGGGCCATAACTGATGATGACAAGACGCTGCTGGTAGCGCTGCGCCATGAAGTCTGACAAGCGTCCGGCCTGTTATACAGAACAGCGCCGTGTGGTACGTCTGGGCAAGCTCATCAAAAGCGGTGGCGCGGGCAGCGTCTACTTTCTGGCGGACGACCCTTCACGCGTTGCGAAAATCTATCATTCCCATATTGATACTCGCTACTACCAGCACAAGCTCCAGGCCATGCTGGAACATCGCCCGCAGATCCCCGCGCCTGTCGCAGGGGAGCCGGTTGTTCAGTTGGCGTGGCCTGACTATGTGCTTTTTGATGAGCACAAACGCGTGACCGGTTTTGCGATGCCGGTTCTGGATACCCGGCGCAGTATTGAGCTGGAGTATATTTTGCAGGCGCGACAGGCGAAGGCGCATAACCTGCCGGATGGCATTGGCACTAAAGTCAGTCTGGCCTGTAACCTTGCCACTCTGGTGTCGGCGTTGCATGCGCGACAGCACCGTGTTGTCGACATGAAGCCCGTTAACCTGCGTTTTTATCGCGACAGCCTGTATGTTGCCCTGCTGGACTGCGACGGGTTCAGTATCCAGGGTGAAGGGGAGCGTTTTCCTGCCGGGCAGTTCACGCCAGACTATCTGGCCCCGGAGTTACAGCTCGTTGGGCAAATTGCCCGTGAGCAGGAAGAGGCTCAGGATCGTTTCTCGCTGGCAGTGATTGTTTTTCAACTGCTCAACCACGGCATCCATCCTTATAGTGGGCGTTCGCATAAGACGAAACTGCCTGATGATTTACCAGGGCGCATCGCTGCTGGCTGCTATGCCTACGGTATTGATGCGGCAAAAAACATCCTTCCGGTACCGGCCAGTACCCACCATTTACTGCCAGCCGAGTTGCGTAAGTTGTTCGACAGGGCTTTCACTGGCTCCCCCGGCCGACGGCCCAGTGCCGATGAATGGGCGCAGGCGCTGCGGCCCTATGCGCTACGCAGCACGCAAAAAATTGTTCTTTGTAACAGCAAACATCAGCATTTTGCTGGTATGCCATGCCTGATGTGCGCCCGCGAAGCACAGATTACAGAAGGGGTGAAACAGGCCAGGCAGCATCAAAAGGCGCAGGCGGCTAAACGGACGCAAACCGCTCGCCCACGCCCGGCACCGGTACGACAAGCGCCTCGCACAGCGCCGGTTACGCCACCACCTTATGTGCCACCAGGTCCGGGACCGCTAACGCTGCTGTGGCGTAATATCCGCAGCAAAACCCCTTCATTTGTCTGGCATGGCACACTGGCTTTTACCGGCACGCTGATGATGGCAATCCTCGCGCGCAATATTGATGGCCTTTATGGTATGGAGGCGCTGTTACTGGTTTTCTTCTGGCTAACCGTGATGAGCTTACGGGCGATTTTCCGGAGTAAGCCATGAGAATAAAATCGTGGTTAAAGTACCTGCCTGTCATCGCTTCGGTTGCCCTGCTGATTGTTGACTCCGATAAACTTTTTTGGCTCTTGCTCTGGCCGTTCTCGTTTATGGATAGGCTGTCGCTGGTGCCTGAGGTGCTCAATACGCCCCAGCGTTTCACCCTCTTTGGCCTGTGGATGGGAGGAATGCTCTACTTTTCAGCTCTCCTGTGGGTGGCGGTGACCCGTCGCAATAAAGCTTACCTCAGCGTTGCCGTGGCGCTGGTGGTGTTTGTCACAGGCTATTCGTTACTGAATATCCCCTTTGGTGAGCAGAGCCAGCGGCGCTGGCACAGTATGAATCAGCTGGAGGAGCCTGCCTGGGCGCATTTTCTTTATAATCGGGATACCCAATTTTACCGTTTAACCGAACTTGAGCCCTTCTCTGAGCAAGAGATGATTGCGCGCTTTAATGAGGAGATCTCGGCGCTCACGAAGTTACCTCTGGGCTGGAATAAAGACGATGCAGCCGCTGCCGATGCGCTCTGGCAGCAGGCGTCAGGCAATAGCAAGCAGGAAGCAAAAGCCTTGTCGGAAATGGCAGATTATCTGAGCTGGATGCCTGATTACGTCCCGCTGGTGCTGGCATCCGCTATTTTTACGCTGACCACGGATGACAACAAAATGCGGGCGGAAAGCGCATTTCGTCGGGCAATCTCCATTGCGCCGGATAACCCGGATGCGTGGTTCGGCTGGGCACTGGCGCAAATTCAGTCTCATGATGATCCGCAGGCGCTGCACACGCAGAGTCAGCCACTTGCGCTAAGTATCTTTTCAGGGTTGCTGATGGCCGAGAGTCTTAAAGACCGGCCGCGACACCCTCAACTGGCGCAGCGTCTCGCCGCCTACGTTGAGCAAATGCCGCAGGATGACAGACAAATCCTGCGTATTTTGCAGGCCAGAATGAAGGCCCGGGCGTGTGATGTGCCGCCGACAGAACACGTAAAGGGGGAAGCTGATAATGTCCTGCCTCTGAGGAGCGCTATTCTGGACAAGAGTATGATGCGCAACTATATCGTGACCGACAAACGCTTTCCCGGGCATGTCGTCGTTGAAGCCGAAAAATATGGCATTGTGACAGAGAGTCTGCCTGAACTGCGCTATCCGAACGTTGGAATAAATACCAAATCGGCAACCACATTACTTTCTCTGGATATCAACGCAAGCGGTGAACTCTTAAGTGCGATGGTAGAGTGCACCAGCGGAGTCCCTAAATTTGACAGTACGGCAATAGCGTACGCGACTCAGTGGCGTTTTAAACCTGCTTCAGAAGGGCGGCGTGTACTGCTGCCGGTGACCTTTATCAGCGATCGCCCATCTGCGCAGGAACACTTTCAGGACATGGAAGCGCGGGCGATACGCATTGCCCGGCTGGCCGCTCGCCATAATAAGGCGGCGATGGAAACAGCAGCAGAAGAGATGGTTGCTCAGTACAAACGAATGAACCTGTTCTTCCCGCAAAAACGTATAACCAGGGAAGAGGCTCGCGCTTTACAGAGCCTTTATTTCAAAAGAGGGGCTCATACTAACGAAGCCAGACTTAAAACCTTTAATGAAGTGACAAAGGAAATGGAAAGGCTGTCTGAGAAATACCCGTATTATGTCCCGCTCTTAAAGGATCTGGCGTTCAGAAAAGCGACGGATTCATTCGAGGATAAGCGGATGAGATGGGCGAAAATACTGGCTCTGTCCCCGAACGATCCGAATGTCTGGGCGGGATGGGCCAGTTTATGGGGGATGGTCGATCCGGAAGTGTACATGGG
>JALAGK010000286.1 GCA_022712475.1 Enterobacteriaceae bacterium | reverse complement strand
TCGTAGCCGCCACCAACACTGATTCCACGTATCGCCTGAAAGAGACCAAAAAGAGCGGGCTGATGGGCACTGGCGGTATTGGTTTTACCATCGGCAGCGCCAAATCGCGCAGCGAAATGAACGAGGACGGCACCACCCAGAGCCAGAGCTTCAGCACGGTGGGCAGCACTGGCGGTAACGTCAGTATCACCGCTGGCGGTCAGGCGTATATTGGCGGCGCGGACCTGGTGGCGAACAAAGACCTCTCCATCACAGGCGACAGCGTGGTGATTGAACCGGGCCGCGACCAGCGCACCCGCGATGAACGCTTTGAGCAGAAATCCAGCGGCCTGACCGTGGCGCTGTCCGGTACGGCAGGCAGCGCGGTGAACAGCGCCATTTCCTCGGCGCAGAGTGCAAAAAGCAGCAGTGACTCACGCCTTTCCGCCCTGCATGGCACGCAGTCAGCGCTGTATGGTGCGCAGGCCGCGCAGGCGGTGGTCGCCGATATTGCGAAAGGCACTAGCGATGCCTCAAATGCCAACACCATCGGCGTGAGCGCCTCACTGGGCTCACAGTCGTCAAAATCGTCTTCGCATCTTGAGCAAAGCACCACAGCGGCCAGTACGCTGAGTGCCGGGAACAACGTGAATATCACGGCAACAGGCAGCGATATCACGCTGAGCGGCACACAGGTAAAAGCCGGTAAGGATGTGAGGCTTGACGCCGCTCGTGACGTAAACCTGCTGGCCTCGCAGGATACGCAGAGCCTCAGCGGCAAGAACAAAAGCAGCGGCGGCAGCCTGGGTGTGGGTTTTGGAGCTGGCTCCGGTGGTTCAGGGTTCAGCGTGTCGGCCAGCGCCAACAGCAGCAGGGGCAGCGAGAAAGGTAACGGCGTCTGGCAGAACGAAACCACGATAGATGCTGGTAACCAGGTCAGCATCACCAGCGGGCGCGACACCACGCTTGCCGGTGCGCAGGTGAGCGGTAACCAGGTCACCGCAGACGTTGGCCGTGACCTGAGCATCACCAGCACCCAGGACAGCGATTATTACAACAGCAAACAAACCAGCACCAGCGGGGGAGCCAGTTTCTCATTCGGCAGTATGACGGGATCCGGCAGCCTCAACGTCAGCCGGGATAAAATTCACAGCAACTATGATTCGGTTCAGGAGCAGAGCGGTATTTTTGCCGGTAGCGGTGGATTTGATGTCACCGTGGGGAATCACACCCAGCTGGATGGCGGCGTAATAGCTTCTACGGCCTCATCAGACAAAAACAGTCTCGATACCGGCACACTGGGCTGGAGCGACATTCACAATAAGGCAGAGTTTAAATCACAGCATTCCGGTGCCGGAATAAGCACCGGCGGCAACGTGGGTAACAACTTCCTCGGCAATATGGGTAACGCACTGGCGGTTGCCGGTGGTAACAGTGGTAATGCCGAAGGCACCACCAAAGCCGCCGTCAGCGAAGGTTCAATTAGCATTCGTGATAAGGATAACCAGCAGCAGGATGTGACTACGCTTAGCCGGGATGTGGAGAAAGCCAACGGCAGCATCGCCCCTATTTTCGACAAAGAAAAAGAGCAACGGCGGTTGCAGGAAGTGCAGCTGATAGCCGAGATTGGTAACCAGGTCGGGGATATTGCACGTACCCAGGGTGAGATTAATGCCCTCAATGCGGGCAAGGCAGCACTGGCAAAGAACGGCATTACTGAGCCGGGACTGAATGCGAGTAAAGAAGAAAAAACACGGTATCAGCAGCAACTTGCCGACTCCCCGGCTTATCAGGCGGCCATGAAGGAATGGGGGACCGGCAGCACTATTCAGCGGGCGATTCAGTCGGCCACCGGCGCGTTGCAGGGATTAGCCGGTGGTGATATTGCAGCGGCACTGGCGGGTGCCTCGGCACCACAGCTGGCACATTTGCTGAAACCCACCGAAGATAATACCGCTGTTAACACCCTCGCCCATGCCATTCTTGGGGGGGCGGTAGCATCGCTTCAGGGCGGTAACGTGCTGGCAGGTGCGGCTGGTGCCGCCTCCGCAGAGCTTGCTGCGCGGGCCATCATGGCCTCGCTGTATCCGGGTAAGGAAGCGAAAGACCTGACGGAAGCAGAGAAACAGAAAGTCAGCGCACTGGCAGCCGTAGCCGCAGGTCTGGCAGACGGGATTGCAGGGGGCGGCACAGAAAGCGCGGTTGCGGGCGCGCAGAGCGGGAAGAATGCGGTTGAGAATAATTTCCTGAGCAAGGGAAATCCGAAGGCCTAGACAGAACGTTTTAAAAATTGTGATGGAAATTCGGCATGTGAGCAAAATGTTCGCAAGGATATGGCTCAGGAGTCAGCGGAGAATATCCAGAAGCTAAAATCATGCTGGGAAGCTGGAGATGCCGCCTGTGTTGCAGAGGCACGAACACAGATTGAGCTTAGCGACAGCGCTTATACTGAGCTACGTCAGCAGGATAACATGGCTGGACGTGCTTATGAAGACTCGGCGAAATGGTATGCCGATATCATTGACCAGTGCGCTGGTAAGTGTGATTGGCTAGAGGCTTCATTGCTTAAGACCGGAGCCGATGGGCTGGGCAACTTGGTTTATGGTGTACTAGGAACAGGAAG
>JALAGK010000285.1 GCA_022712475.1 Enterobacteriaceae bacterium | reverse complement strand
GTCCATTATGCAGCGCTATATCAGTATGAACGTGACGCAAAAGCCGTTTGATAACCCGAAAGTGCGCGAGGCCATTAATTACGCCATCAACCGTCAGGCGCTGGTGAAAGTGGCGTTCTCCGGTTATGCCACACCTGCAACCGGTGTGGTGCCGCCCTCGATTGAATATGCTCAGACGTATCAGCCGTGGCCGTATTCCCCCGCTAAAGCTAAAGCGCTGCTTAAAGAAGCGGGGTATCCCGACGGCTTCACCACCACGCTGTGGTCCTCCCATAACCACAGTACGGCGCGCAAGGTATTGCAGTTTACCCAGCAGCAACTGGCGCAGGTGGGCATTAAAGTACAGGTCACGGCGATGGATGCCGGGCAGCGGGCCGCCCAGGTAGAGGGTAAAGATCAAAAACAGAGCGGCGTGCGTATGTTCTACACTGGCTGGAGTGCGTCTACAGGTGAAGCGGACTGGGCGTTGTCACCGCTGTTTGCCACGCAGAACTGGCCGCCCACGCTCTTTAACACGGCATTTTACAGCAACCCGCAGGTGGATAAGGAGCTGAGCGCGGCGCTACTGACGGCCGATAGCGCACAGAAAACAAAGCTTTATAAAGACGCGCAGGACATTATCTGGAAGGAGTCACCCTGGGTGCCATTGGTGGTAGAAAAACTGGTCTCAGCGCACAGTAAAAACCTGACCGGTTTTTATGTGATGCCGGACACCGGTTTCAGCTTTGACGACGCGGATTTGAAATAAACGTTAGCGCCCCCTCATGACCAGGGGGCGTTTATGGAGACGCATGCTCAGTTATGTCATTAAACGGCTTTTTGGCCTGATCCCGACGCTGCTGATTGTTGCCGTACTGGTGTTTTTGTTTGTACATCTGCTGCCCGGCGACCCGGCACGACTTATTGCCGGACCCGAGGCTGATAGCGAGGTCGTGGCGATGGTGCGCCATCAGCTTGGGCTGGATTTACCGCTGTGGCAGCAGTTTGTGCACTATATCGTCAATGTGGTGCATGGCGATTTTGGCATATCGATGGCCTCGCATCGTCCGGTTGCAGAGGAAATTGCCAGCCGCTTTATGCCGACGTTCTGGCTTACCCTCACCAGCATGGCCTGGGCGACGCTGTTTGGGCTGTGTACAGGCATTATTGCCGCTGTCTGGCGTAACCGCTGGCCAGACAGGCTGAGTATGGCGTTGGCTGTGTCTGGCATTTCGTTTCCTGCTTTTGCGCTTGGTATGGTGTTGATGCAGATTTTCTCCGTTGACCTTGGCTGGCTACCCACGGTTGGGGCAGACAGCTGGCGGCACTATATTCTGCCGTCCATTACCCTGGGTGCGGCTGTTGCGGCCGTAATGGCGCGTTTTACCCGAGCTGCGTTTGTGGATGTGTTACAGGAAGACTACATGCGCACCGCGCGAGCGAAGGGCGTGAGCGAGCCAAAAGTGGTGATGAAGCACGGCCTGCGTAACGCCATGATCCCGGTGGTGACCATGATGGGGCTACAGTTTGGTTTTTTGCTCGGTGGCTCCATTGTGGTGGAGAAAGTGTTTAACTGGCCGGGACTGGGGCGCTTGCTGGTGGACTCGGTGGAGATGCGTGACTACCCGGTGATTCAGGCTGAAGTGCTGTTGTTTTCGCTGGAGTTCATACTGATAAACCTGGTGGTGGATGTGCTTTATGCCGCCATCAATCCGACAATCAGGTACAAATAACGCAATGCGATTGTTTAACTGGCGCCGACAGGCGGTACTCAATGCGATGCCCATGGTGCGGCCCGAACGGGTGCGCACGCCGTGGCATGAGTTCTGGCGACGTCTGCGCCGTCAGCCGATAGCGCTGGTGGCCGGGACGTTTGTTATGGTGCTCATTTTGCTGGCGATTGCTGCACCGTGGATTGCGCCGTTTGATGCAGAAAACTATTTCGATTACGACCGACTCAACGAAGGGCCGTCCTGGGTGCACTGGTTTGGTGTAGACCCGCTTGGACGCGACATTTTCAGTCGTGTACTGGTTGGCGCGCCTATTTCGCTTGCTGCGGGTATTCTCTCTGTGACCCTCGGTGCGGTTATCGGTACGCTGCTGGGGTTGGTGGCTGGCTATTATGAAAGCTGGTGGGACCGGCTTATCATGCGTGTCTGCGACGTGCTGTTTGCCTTTCCCGGTATTCTGTTGGCGATTGCTGTGGTGGCAGTGATGGGTAGTGGGATGGTTAACGTGATTATTGCCGTGGCGGTCTTCACGATTCCGGCGTTTGCCAGACTGGTACGCGGCAATACGCTGGTGCTCAAGCAACAAACCTTCATCGAGTCTGCCCGTAGCATTGGCGCGCCGGATTCGGTAATTTTGTTGCGCCATATCCTGCCTGGCACGTTCTCCTCAATTATTGTGTTCTTCACCATGCGCATTGGCACGGCGATTATCTCTGCCGCCAGCCTGTCATTTCTGGGCCTTGGCGCACAGCCGCCCATGCCGGAGTGGGGGGCTATGCTTAACGAAGCGCAGGCCGATATGGCGATAGCACCGCATGTGGCACTGTTCCCAAGTCTGGCGATTTTCCTGACCGTACTGGCGTTTAACCTGCTTGGTGATGGGCTGCGCGATGCGTTGGATCCGCGCCTGGAGCCGTGAGTATGGCGAGTAAACCGTTCAATTATGACCTGGATTTTGCGGCGATTGATTTTCGTGAGCAGCCGGAGCTTTATCAGGTCGGGCGTGGCGAGCAGGGCGTTCTACTGGTAGAGCCGTATAAAAGCGAGATCCTGCCGCACTGGCGTTTTAAAACACCGGCACAGGCGCACGTTTCAGCGCAGGCAATTATGGCAATGTTTGAAGCGTACCGCCGCAAGGATGAGTTTGTCGGGATGGATATGGCGCGTAAGTTTATCCAGATGGGCTATACGCGCTCACGGCGATACGCCAATCACCCGGGCGGCAAAAAATATGCACCAGATGGCAGTGTACTGCCTTATCAACTGGATAAAGAAAAGGCCGCGAGTGCGGCCATTTTTAAAGCGTGCTGGGACTCGTTACGCCAGGATAAAGATTACCTGGCGCGCAAAAAGGCCCATCAGCAGCGTTACGGTTAAACGATGCTCGCCCACAGATCGTATTCGTCGGCGTTTTCCACCTTCACACGCACCACGTCCCCCGGCTTGAGGTTGGTTTCGCCGTTGAGATACACCGCGCCATCGATTTCCGGGGCATCGGCCATGCTGCGGCCAATGGCGCCTTCTTCATCGACTTCGTCAATCATCACCAGA
This sequence comes from Enterobacteriaceae bacterium, assembly GCA_022712475.1. GTDB lineage: Bacteria > Pseudomonadota > Gammaproteobacteria > Enterobacterales > Enterobacteriaceae > Tenebrionibacter. Next base: position 2,010 of record JALAGK010000285.1, on the reverse strand, counting down.
ATTTCACGGCCAATCTTTTCCTGTAAACGCTCGGTGGAAATCTGCTGCTGGAGCTGCATAAAACGGTTCCAGCGTTCTTCTTTGACCTCTTCCGGGATCTGATCCGGCAGGTCGTTGGCCGCAGCGCCTTCAACTGGGCTGTACTTAAAGCAGCCTACGCGATCCAGACGCGCTTCTTTAAGAAAGTCGAGCAACATCTGGAAGTCTTCTTCCGTTTCACCAGGGAAACCCACGATAAAGGTAGAACGTAGCGTCAGCTCCGGGCAGATCTCACGCCATTTCTTAATGCGCTCTAACGTGCGCTCAACCGCGCCTGGGCGTTTCATCAGCTTCAGAATACGCGGGCTGGCGTGCTGTAACGGGATATCCAGATACGGCAGGATTTTGCCTTCCGCCATCAGCGGGATAACATCATCAACATGTGGGTACGGATACACATAGTGCAGGCGGGTCCAGACCCCGAGGCGCGCAAGCTGTTCACACAGGCTGACCATGCTGGTTTTCACCGGCTCACCGTTCCAGAACCCCGTGCGGTGCTTAACGTCTACGCCATAAGCCGAAGTGTCCTGAGAAATTACCAGCAGTTCTTTTACGCCAGATTCCACCAGGCGCTTGGCCTCGGCCAACACGTCGCCCACCGGGCGGCTGTCGAGATCGCCACGCATTGACGGAATGATGCAGAAAGAGCAACGGTGATTACAGCCTTCTGAAATCTTCAGATAGGCATAGTGGCGCGGCGTAAGCTTCACGCCCTGTGCCGGTACCAGGCTCAGATAGGGGTTGTGTTCAGGCTTTGGCACATAATGGTGCACGTGCGACAGGACCTGTTCATAGCTGTGTGGACCCGTGATTTCCAGCACCTTCGGGTGCACTTCACGGATTTGGTCTTCTTTAGCACCGAGGCAGCCGGTCACGATGACTTTGCCGTTTTCTTTCAGCGCCTCGCCGATGGCTTCCAGCGATTCCTGCACCGCACTGTCAATAAAGCCACAGGTATTGACGATAACCATATCGGCATTGTCATAGCTTGGCACCACATCATAACCTTCGGTACGCAGTTCGGTCAGAATGCGCTCAGAATCCACCAGGTTTTTCGGGCAGCCCAGCGAGACAAAGCCGATTTTCGGCGGGGTAGTCACATTGCTCATAAGGTCAAAAAATCATCATTCATGGAATTATCAGGCGGGGATTCTACAGCGCCGGGCAGCAAAATTGTACCGCTATATGCGCACAAACGGTTTGTTAGGTTGCGTAAATTATGTCCATGCCACCTGCTCATCTGAAATTTAGGCCTATAATTATTGTGGGTATTATCTGGGTGCAACAGGAGGGAATATGCATGAAATGCGTGATGAAGCGCTGCTGCTTCAAAGACTTGGTGAGATGCATCGTACCTTATTTTCAACTCTGCAGATTTGCCGTGCCTGTGGGCAGCTCTCAATGGCCGACAGTGAACGGTTGCGCGACGAATTATTTGCACTGAGTGCGCAGTTTCGGGCACCGGGTGAAGGCGTGCCTGAACAAGGGAACGTTTTGTGTCAAAACGCCGCGCAGGTGTTGTCGCATACAGCGCTTTGCCTGATGAGCGGCCCGCGCCACTGCCCGCAGTGGTGCAGCGTGGATGCCAGAAAGCTGGCGTCCTGCGTTGATGAGCTTGGCAGGGTGCTCAATGCGCTTGAACAGGCCAGTACAGTGACACCGCTTGATTGACCTTTTGTATATGCTGTCATTTCCTGGGCGGGACGGCTACGCTTTATGGATGGTCAAAAAAGGAGAGTCGTGGTAGTGAAATTCGTCCTGCACACACTGCTTGCCGGGCTGCTGTTGACCTGTGGCCCGGTATTTGCCGCTACTGCTCGCGTTGAAACCCTGCAAAGCAACCTTGCTCATCCCTGGTCGCTGGCTTTTTTGCCGGATAATCAGGGGATGCTTATCACGCTACGTGGCGGCGAGTTGATGCGCTGGCAGCCGGGTAAGGGGCTGTCTGCTCCCATTTCTGGCCTGCCTGCG
>JALAGK010000284.1 GCA_022712475.1 Enterobacteriaceae bacterium | reverse complement strand
GCCACGCACCTGCAACAGCTGCTGGCGCAGGTGCAGGGCCACCGGATAACTGTTGCGCAGCCCCACAATGCCAATGCGCTGACTATGGGCTAATGCCAGCAGGGCCTCGTTAAAGCCCTGGTTATGCAGCTCGTCCACCCAACGCGTCAGGTTTGCCATCTCCTGCTTGTAATGACGTGCCAGCAGCGTGTTGCCCTGAACAGCATCACGGCCATCTGCCAACGGCATGCCACTCTGGCGCAGGCTGCGCAATTCATTACGCATTTCACGAAAGCTCGCATAACCCAGGCGTTTAAATAACCGGCTCACCGTGGCTTTTGATGCCCCGCTAAGTCTGGCGAGATCGGCGCTGTTGTAGCCCATCAGGTCGTCAAAATGATCGGTAATAAACGCCGCCACCCGCTGCTCCTGGGCAGAAAGCTGAACGTGGCATTCACGCAGGCGTTGATCGAGAGGTTTCATGGTGCTTCCTGTAACGTTTGTTTCATCACAAGGGTGACGCAGCCGTTGCCCGGCGTCAACCAACGTAGCTGGCGCGATAAGTCCGCCACCTCTCGTTTTTAGCGCCCCGCCGCGTCAGGCTCAAACGGATGTGTGGCAATCCAGTGCTCGGCAATATCCTGACGCTGACAGATCCACACATCGTTAAAGCGCTGCGCATAATCCAGAAACCGCTGCAACGCGCGAAAACGCCCGGGACGCCCCAGTAAACGACAGTGCATACCCACAGACATCATCTTTGGACAGTACTCACCCTCGGCATACAGCACGTCAAAGGTGTCTTTCAGGTAGGTATAGAACTGCTCTGCCGTGTTAAAACCCTGTGCGGTGGCAAAACGCATATCGTTCGCGTCCAGTGTGTAGGGAATAATCAGATGCGGTTTCACCGCACCACTCTCACACTCAACGCGGCTCCAGAACGGCAGGTCGTCGCCATAATTATCGCTGTCATACAAAAACCCCCCCTCTTCAACCACCAGCCTGCGTGTGTTGGGGCTGTCCCGACCGGTGTACCAGCCCTGCGGACGTTTTCCAAAAAGCGATGTAAGTACCTCCAGCGCCTGTTGCATGTGCCGGCGCTCTGAGTCCACATCTCTGTTCTGATAGTGAATCCAGCGCCAGCCGTGGCTCACCACGTCATAATCGGCCTGCTTAATGGCCGTCACAATTTCAGGGTTGCGTGCCAGCGCCATCGCTACGCCAAAGACCGTCATTGTTAAGCCACGGCGTTGAAACTCATTGTGAATACGCCAGAACCCTGCGCGCGAACCGTATTCATAGAGGGAATCCATCGACATGTGCCTGGCAGGATAACTCGCCGCACCAATGATATCTGAGAGAAACTGCTCAGAACCTTCGTCACCGTGCAGGATATGGCTTTCACCGCCCTCTTCGTAATTGAGCACAAACTGTAGTGCGAGGCGCGCACCACCGGGCCAGCGGGCATGGGGAGGTTGACCACCATAACCCACCATGTCGCGAGGATAATTATCATTAAGCAGAGGGATGTCTTGTACTTTGCAAACTGGCATGTTGTCGCTCTCTTCCTCAGGCGCTATCGCATCCTGTTATAAAAATACGGTGTTACCCGCACATCTGTTGAGAAGCTCAGCAAGAGTCATGCCATTTTGAAAGATAAAGGAGGGACAGCGCGGTGATGAATCGATAAAAAGGGCCGTCTGGCTATCAACCATATTAGCGCAGCGATGCGCGCGAACAGATTATGCGGCCATACCAGGAGCGCCCTTGTCTATGCAACCCTTCCTTCTGGCTGTTTGCCGGCGCTAAACAAGCCAGGCAAACAACCAGCCAGGTATGGCTTACAACATGCCGCTGCTAAGCAGGAAATTCCACCAGGGTAATCCCACGACCATATGAACGACAAACGTCAACAACGCGACAACCGTACCGATAACCCACCACGATTTAATATCGTTGTACCCTGCGGCGAAAATAATGGGCCCCGCGGCACCACCATAATGCGTAATACAACCGCCATACGAGTTGGAGAACAGGATAGCCAGGGCCAGCAACATCGGCGCAGTCCCGGTAACCAGGCCAACGGTGGCAAACACCGGTACCATTGCGGCCACATACGCTCCGCCTGACGCAAACAGATAACGCACCAGGATGCTGATGAAAACAATAATAACGATAGTGCCGTTACCGGCGTCCAGAAAGTCGAGATGGTGGGACATAAAATCGGCCAGCCATTTGAAAAATCCCTCTTTGCTTAATGTCGCACTCAGGCCAATAATGCCGCCGTACCAGATAAGCGTATTCCAGCCGCCTTTATTTTGCAGGATATCGTTCCAGGAAATAATATTGAACAGTAGCGCGCCTCCCATTGCAATAATGGCAACAGAAGAGGCATTGAGTCCAAGATAGTGTGAAAATATCCATCCAAGAAGCGCACTAAAAAAAATGACAACCAGTCCTGTTTCTTTCACATACATTGGCCCCAGCGCTTCTAAACCAGAGGTTGCAAATTTAACGTAATCTATCTGTTTCAAGTCTGG
>JALAGK010000283.1 GCA_022712475.1 Enterobacteriaceae bacterium | reverse complement strand
TGCACAACCGCAGAGTGTGGATGACGTACAGGCGGTGGACTGTGAGGCACGTGCAGCGGCCACGGGTTGGCTGGCGAGTTACGCAAAGTGTTAAATTTAGCGCAGGCATAATCTGCGATATTTGTTAGCTCTGGGCTTCGGTGATATAGTCTGCGCCACCTGATAAACGCATCATAGATGTGTGTCTGGTGGTAACGCCGTGGTTTAACACGGCTTTTTTACGTGAAGGCTTCTGTATTCCTGAACCGCTTAATCCTTATCAGGGAAATTACACGCGTTATGTTGTCTGCTAATCAACCATTAAGCGAAAACGCACCTGCGCACGGTGCACGCCATGTCGCCATTATTATGGATGGCAACGGCCGCTGGGCAAAAAGACAAGGGAAGATGCGAGTCTTTGGCCACAAGGCTGGTGCAAAATCCGTGCGGCGCGCGGTGGTTTTCGCAGCGAACAATGGCATTGACGCGTTGACGCTGTATGCTTTTAGTAGTGAAAACTGGAGCCGCCCGGCGCAGGAAGTCAGTGCGCTGATGGAGTTGTTTACCTGGGCGCTCGACAGTGAAGTCAAAAACCTGCACCGTAACAACGTTCGTTTACGTGTTATCGGTGATACCGGTCGATTTAACTCGCGTTTGCAGGAGCGCATCCAGAAAGCGGAAGCGCTGACCAGCCAGAATACCGGGCTGACGCTGAATATCGCCGCCAACTATGGTGGTCGTTGGGATATTCTTCAGGGAGTAAAGCAGCTCGCGAGTCTGGTTCAGGAAGGGCAGTTGACCCCAGACCAGATTGATGAAGAAATGCTGAGTCAGCAGATCTGCATGAGCGAACTGGTCCCTGTGGATTTAGTAATAAGGACAGGGGGAGAGCATCGCATCAGCAATTTTTTGCTGTGGCAGATAGCCTATGCTGAACTCTACTTTACCGATGTTCTCTGGCCCGATTTCGATGAACAAGATTTTGAAGGTGCACTACATGCCTTTGCAAACCGCGAAAGACGTTTTGGTGGAACGACACCGGGTGGCAACAATGCCTGATGGGGGTCGCTTTTGCTAAAGTATCGCCTGATTTCTGCGCTTGTGTTAATTCCCGCCGTGATTGCCGCCCTGCTGTGGCTGCCGCCGGTGGGTTTTGCTATTACCACGCTGGTTGTCTGCATGCTTGCAGCCTGGGAGTGGGGCCAGCTTAGCGGTTTTACAAGCCGTTCGCAGCGCGTCTGGCTTGCTGTACTGTGTGGCCTGCTGTTGGCGGTCATGCTGTTTATTCTTCCTGAATATCATCAAAGCGCAAGTGTGCCGATTATTGACGGCGTACTGTGGGCATCCCTTGCCTGGTGGATAGTGGCGCTACTGATGGTGCTGACATATCCCCGCTCCGCTACCGCATGGCGGCAGTCTCGCGTTCTGCGTCTTGTCTTTGGATTGCTGACCATTGTGCCGTTTTTCTGGGGTATGGTGGTGCTACGCAACTGGCATTACGACACCAACCATTACACGGGTGCTCTCTGGCTGCTTTACGTGATGGTGTTGGTCTGGGGAGCTGATTCCGGCGCATATGTGTTTGGCAAAATGTTTGGTAAACATAAGCTCGCTCCAAAAGTCTCTCCAGGTAAGACCTGGCAGGGATTTCTTGGCGGTCTGTTGACCTCAGCGATTATCGCGTGGATTTTTGGCGCCTCGACGCATCTGGACATCGCGCCGTCTGTGTTGCTGGTGTGCTCCGTTGCCGCAGCACTGGTGTCTGTGCTGGGCGACTTGACTGAGAGCATGTTCAAACGTGAAGCGGGCATTAAAGACAGCGGGCATCTGATTCCGGGCCACGGCGGGGTGCTTGATCGTATCGACAGCCTGACGGCGGCCGTGCCGGTCTTTGCCTGCCTGCTATTGCTGGTTTTTCGGACCCTCTAAGGACTTATCCATGCTGAGCATTCTCTGGAACCTGGCCGCATTTATCGTTGCACTGGGGATCCTTATCACCGTGCATGAATTTGGCCATTTCTGGGTTGCCCGGCGCTGCGGTGTGCGTGTCGAACGCTTTTCAATTGGCTTTGGTAAAGCACTCTATAGCCGTACCGATAAGCACGGTACAGAATTTGTTCTCGCACTGATACCGCTTGGCGGCTACGTTAAAATGCTCGATGAGCGTGTAGAGCCAGTCGTGCCAGAGTTGCGTCACCAGGCTTTCAACAACAAAAGCGTCTCTCAGCGTGCCGCGATTATCGCTGCCGGCCCCGTGGCGAATTTCCTGTTTGCTATCGTAGCGTACTGGCTCGTCTTTATGATGGGTGTGCCGAGTGTTCGTCCGGTAGTTGGTGAAATAACCGCCGATTCGCTCGCGTCTCAGGCACAAATTGCGCCTGGTATGGAACTTAAAGCGATTGACGGTATCGAAACGCCAGACTGGGATGCTGTGCGCCTGGCATTAATCGGTAAAATTGGTGATGCGTCAGCCACGGTGACTGTGGCACCCTTTGGCACCGATGAGCGTAGTGAAAAACGCCTCGACCTGCGCAACTGGCATTTTGAGCCGGACCGTCAGGATCCTGTGACATCGCTGGGGTTGATTCCGCGCGGGCCGAGCATTGACCCAGTACTCGCGGAAGTTCAGGCGGGCTCTGCAGCCAGCAAAGCCGGTTTGCAAGCCGGGGACAGGATCGTTAAAGTCGAGGGCCTACCACTCAGTACATGGGCGGTTTTTGTAAACCTGGTGCGTGACAATCCAGGGCGCGAGTTACAACTGAATATTGAAAGGCAGGGCAACCCCTTGTCTTTGACGCTGATACCGGATACAAAACCGGGTAAAGCAAAGGCAGAAGGGTTTGCCGGGGTCGTCCCGACGCTTATTCCTATGCCACCAGAGTACAAAACTGTGCGCCAGTATGGGCCGTTTAATGCTGCTATCGAAGCCACAGCAAAGACGTGGCAACTGATGAAGCTGACGGTGAATATGCTGGGGAAATTACTAACCGGTGATGTTAAACTGAATAATCTCAGTGGGCCTATCTCCATCGCGCAGGGGGCAGGTGTTTCAGCGGATTACGGGGTCATCTACTTCCTCATGTTCCTGGCGCTTATTAGCGTCAATCTGGGGATAATAAACCTGTTCCCGCTGCCTGTTCTGGACGGTGGACACTTGCTGTTTTTGGCGATTGAAAAGCTAAAAGGCGGACCGGTTTCCGAGCGAGTTCAAGACTTTAGTTATCGCATTGGCTCAATACTGCTGGTGCTGTTAATGGGGCTTGCACTTTTCAATGATTTCTCTCGGTTATAGAGAGTTGGGTTAGGAAGAACGCATAACAACGATGGCGATGAAAAAGTTGCTCATAGCGTCGCTGCTCTTCAGCAGCGCCACCGTTTACGGTGCAGACGGGTTCGTAGTGAGAGATATTCATTTCGAAGGCCTGCAGCGAGTCGCCGTTGGTGCGGCCCTCCTTAGCATGCCTGTGCGCGTTGGCGATACGGTGACTGATGATGACATCAGTAATACTATCCGTTCGCTTTTTGCCACAGGTAACTTTGAGGACGTACGTGTTTTGCGCGACGGCGAAACGCTGCTGGTCCAGGTGAAAGAACGCCCGACAATCGCGAGTATCACCTTCACCGGCAACAAGTCGGTCAAGGATGACATGCTCAAGCAAAACCTCGAGGCTTCTGGCGTGCGTGTGGGAGAATCCCTTGACCGCACCACCTTGTCCGATATCGAAAAAGGACTGGAGGATTTCTACTACAGCGTCGGTAAATACAGTGCCAGCGTGAAAGCTGTTGTCACACCACTACCACGTAACCGTGTAGACCTGAAGCTGGTGTTCCAGGAAGGGGTGTCGGCGAAGATCCAGCAGATCAACATCGTTGGCAACCACGCCTACAGCACCGAAGAACTCATTTCCCGCTTCCAACTTCGTGACGAAGTGCCGTGGTGGAACCTGGTCGGCGATCGTAAATACCAGAAACAGAAACTGGCGGGTGATCTTGAAACCCTACGCAGCTTCTATCTCGATCGCGGCTATGCCCGTTTCAATATCGACTCCACTCAGGTGAGCCTGACCCCGGATAAGAAGGGGATCTACGTTACCATCAACGTGACCGAAGGCGATCAGTACAAGATTGCTGGCGTTGAAGTGAATGGCAACCTGGCGGGTCACTCTGCCGAAATTGAAAGCCTGACCAAGATTCAGCCAGGCGAGCTGTATAACGGCACCAAAGTGACCCGCATGGAAGACGACATCAAAAAACTGTTGGGTCGTTACGGTTACGCCTATCCGCGTGTGATGACGCAGCCAGAAATTAACGATGCCGATAAAACCGTGAAGCTGCACGTGAGTGTGGATTCCGGCAACCGTTATTACGTGCGCAAAATCCGTTTTACCGGTAATGACACCTCTAAAGATTCCGTACTGCGCCGTGAAATGCGCCAGATGGAAGGTGCGTGGCTGGGCAGCGACCTGGTCGACCAGGGTAAAGAGCGTCTGAACCGTACCGGTTATTTTGAAACGGTGGATGTCGACACGCAGCGTGTGCCAGGCAGTCCGGACCAGGTTGATCTGGTCTATAAGGTCAAAGAGCGTAACACCGGTAGCCTGAACTTCGGTGTGGGTTACGGTACGGAAAGTGGTGTGAGCTTCCAGGCGGGTGTTCAGCAGGATAACTGGCTGGGTACGGGCTACTCGGTAGGCATCAACGGCACCAAGAACTCCTACCAGACGTATACTGAACTTGCGGTGACCAACCCATATTTTACGGTTGATGGTGTGAGTCTTGGTGGTCGTATTTTCTATAACGACTTTAAAGCAGATGATGCAGACCTCTCAACATACACTAACAAGAGCTATGGCCTTGACGGTACGTTGGGCTTCCCGATCAACGAGTACAACTCGCTACGTGTAGGTCTGGGTTACGTTCATAACGATCTGTCTGACATGCAACCGCAGATTGCGATGTGGCGTTACCTGGATTCCCAGGGTAAGAACCCGAGCACCACGTCTACGAATAATGACTTCTCGGCAGATGACTTTACGTTTAACTACGGCTGGACGTTTAACAACCTCGACCGTGGCTTCTTCCCGACGAAAGGGAACCGTGTGAACCTGAATGGTAAAGTCACCATTCCAGGGTCTGATAACGAGTTCTACAAAGTCACACTGGACACGGCAAGCTATATGCCACTCAATGAGGATCGCACCTGGGTTGTGCTGGGTCGTACCCGTTGGGGCTACGGCGACGGTCTGGGCAGTAAAGAAATGCCGTTCTACGAGAACTTCTACGCCGGTGGTTCGAGCTCTGTACGTGGCTTCCAGACCAATAACATTGGTCCAAAAGCTGCTTACTACGGTCCGAATACCAACAACTGTAACAGCGCATCGCTGTGTAATTCCGATGATGCTATCGGTGGTAACGCCATGGGGGTTGCCAGCCTTGAGCTGATTACGCCGACGCCGTTCATTAGCGAGAAATACGCCAACTCTGTTCGTACTTCTCTGTTTGTGGATGCCGGTACGGTCTGGGATACCAACTGGGAAAACACGGCAGCAACCCGTGCAGCTGGTATTCCTGATTACAGTGAGCCGAGCAACATTCGTATGTCAGCCGGTCTTGCTTTGCAGTGGATGTCGCCATTGGGGCCGTTGGTCTTCTCCTACGCCCAGCCGTTTAAGAAATACGATGGAGACAAATCAGAGCAGTTCCAGTTTAACATTGGTAAAACCTGGTAATTGCTCGCGACAAGGGAATGTGAATTCAGTGTAGCGACATTTTCGGGCGGAATTTTCCGCCCGATTAAGCTGAAACGTACCCTCGGGTATATATGGCATGGTAAGGAGTTTATAGTGAAAAAGTGGTTAATTGCTGCAGGCGTTGGCCTGGCCATGGCGACCTCTGCGCAGGCAGCGGATAAAATTGCCATCGTGAATATGTCTAACCTGTTCCAGCAGGTTGCGCAGAATACCGGTGTCTCCAAAACTCTGGAAAATGAATTTAAAGGCCGTGCAAGCGAGCTGCAGCGTATGGAAGGCGACCTGAAGACCAAGATGCAGCGTCTTCAGCGCGACGGCGCGACCATGAAGGCGAGCGAGCGCAGCAAGCTGGAAAAAGACGTGATGACCCAGCGTGAAAGCTTCTCCAGCAAGGCGCAGTCTTTCGAGCAGGATCGCGCACGTCGTTCTAACGAAGAGCGTGGCAAGCTGGTTACGCGTATCCAGAGTGCGGTGAAGAAAGTGGCTGATGACCAGAGCATCGATCTGGTTGTTGACGCCAGCACCGTTGCTTACAACAGCAGCAGTATTAAAGACATCACTTCTGATGTGCTCAAGCAGGTTAAATAATTCATGCCATCCATTCGACTGGCTGACTTAGCCCTCGAGCTGGATGCTGAACTGCACGGTGATGGCGATGTTGCCATCACCAGTGTGGCTTCCATGCAGTCCGCTCAGGCAGGACAGATTACTTTTATGGTGAACCCGCGCTATCGCGAGCAACTGGCAGACTGCCAGGCGTCAGCGGTGGTAATGACTCAGGACGATTTGCCCTGGGCTAAAGGCGCGGCACTGGTCGTAAAAAACCCGTATCTGACCTATGCGCGCATGGCGCAAATTCTGGATTCAACTCCGCAACCGGCTGCAAATATTGCACCCAGTGCGATTATTGATCCTACGGCAAAACTGGGCGTAGATGTTGCTGTGGGTGCCAATGCAGTTATCGAATCTGGCGTAGAGTTGGGCGATAACGTTGTGATTGGCGCAGGTTGCTTTGTGGGTAAAAATACCCGCATTGGTGCAGGTACTCGCCTGTGGGCGAACGTGAGCGTATATCACGAAATCACGATTGGTGAGCATTGCCTTATCCAGTCGGGTACCGTGATCGGCGCGGACGGTTTTGGTTATGCTAACGATCGCGGCAACTGGGTGAAGATCCCTCAGCTTGGTCGCGTTATCATCGGCTCTCGCGTCGAGATCGGGGCTTGTACAACGATTGATCGTGGCGCACTGGACGACACGCAGATTGGCAATGGCGTTATTATCGACAACCAGTGCCAGATTGCACATAACGTGGTGATTGGCGACAATACTGCGGTTGCCGGTGGTGTAATCATGGCAGGCAGCCTTAAAATTGGCCGTTATTGCATGATTGGCGGTGCCAGTGTTATTAACGGACATATGGAAATCTGCGACAAGGTTACTGTGACCGGCATGGGCATGGTAATGCGCCCTATTAAGGAACCGGGTGTTTACTCATCGGGTATTCCGTTGCAACCGAATAAAGCCTGGCGTAAAACAGCAGCGCTGGTCATGAATATTGACGAAATGAGCAAGCGTCTTAAGGCACTTGAGCGTCAAGTCAATCAGGATACCAGCGGCGCATAACCACTGCGTTCAGCAATCAATTTCGCGGCCTGTCAGCGATCTCCGGAGCGCGGCAGGCCGTGTTCGTGTTATATTGCGTTTTATTTTTTATATTAGACAGGAAGAGTATTTTGACTACTGACACTCATACTCTGCACATTGAAGAGATTCTTGAGCTTCTGCCGCACCGTTTTCCTTTTCTGCTGGTCGACCGTGTGCTGGACTTTGAAGAAGGTCGTTTTTTGCGCGCTGTAAAGAATGTTTCTGTCAATGAACCGTTTTTCCAGGGCCACTTCCCTGGCAAACCGATTTTCCCCGGCGTGCTGATTCTGGAAGCGATGGCTCAGGCCACTGGTATTCTGGCGTTTAAAAGCATGGGTAAACTCGAGCCAGGTGAACTCTATTATTTCGCGGGCATCGACGACGCGCGCTTCAAGCGTCCAGTGGTACCGGGCGATCAGATGATTATGGAAGTGACCTTCGAGAAAACCCGCCGTGGCGTAACGCGCTTTAGCGGTGTGGCGACGGTTGATGGTAAAGTTGTCTGTGAAGCGACGATGATGTGTGCCCGTAACCGGGAGGCCTGATACGTGATTGATAAATCCGCCTTTATTCATCCTACCGCCATTGTGGAAGACGGTGCTGTTATTGGCGCTAATGTCCGCATTGGTCCGTACTGCCTGGTTGGTCCTGACGTCGAAATTGGCGAAGGTACTGAGCTGAAATCGCATGTTGTCGTTAACGGTCATACCAAAATTGGCCGTGATAACCAGATCTATCAGTTCACTTCTATTGGTGAAGTTAATCAGGATCTGAAATACGCTGGCGAGCCGACCCGTGTGGAAATTGGCGATCGTAACCGCATTCGCGAAAGCGTCACTATTCACCGCGGGACCGAGCAGGGTGGTGG
>JALAGK010000282.1 GCA_022712475.1 Enterobacteriaceae bacterium | reverse complement strand
CGCCAGTAGCGTAATAAAACGGCTTTTCTTAATTTCTTCGGTCACGCTTACCGGTGCCGCAGGGACCAACCAACTGTCCATCAGGCTAGCTTTAGATCTCGCGTCATATTTTCCACACCTTTTTCATGGATGACGACGTTATCTTCAATACGAATACCGCCATAAGGCTTCAGCGCATCAATCTTCTGCCAGTTAAAATGCGTGCTGTATCGCCCTTCACGCCACGGCTTGAGCAGCGACTCAATAAAATAAATCCCCGGCTCAATCGTCAGCACCATGCCTGGTTCCATCATACGCGTGCAGCGCAGGTAAGGGTATTTCGCGGGAGCCGCCAGATGCGTGCCGCGGTCGTCCTGCATAAAGCCCGCCACGTCATGTACCTGCAACCCAAGCGGATGCCCAATGCCATGCGGCATAAACGGGCCGGTAATATCATTTTCCACCAGAGCCTCTTCACTCATGCCAGAAACTATCTGGTGACGTAGCAGCAGCTTTGCGAGACGTTGATGGAATTGCTCATGGTATTCGGTATAACGCACACCAGCTTTCATGGTCGCAATCAGCGCTTGCTGCTCATCGTTAACGTCTTTGATGAGATGGGCAAAATCACTGTCGCTATGCGCCGCCCAGGTACGAGTCAGGTCAGCGGCATAACCGTTGTATTCAGCGCCCGCGTCCAGCAGGAAGCTGCGCATTTGCGACGGTGCCTGATGATCAAGGCGAGTGTAGTGCAATACCGCGGCGTGCTCATTAAGCGCAACAATGTTGCTGTAAGGCACATCGGTATCGCGATGCCCGGTTGCCGTCAGGTAAGCCTGGTTGATATCGAACTCGCTCATGCCAGACAAAAAGGCCTCGTGCGCAGCACGGTGCCCGGCCACGGCCATCTTTTGCGCCTCGCGCATACAGACCAGCTCATAGTCCGTTTTATACGCGCGGTAGTAGTGCAAATAATCAATCACACCCTGCGGGTTGATATGTTGCGCCGCAACACCAAGCTGTAGCGCACGTTCTGCCACCGGCCCAATGTATGCAATGTTGCCACGAGCAGCAGGCAGTTGGCTGGCGATGCCATCCGCTTTAGGCAGCGCAATCAACTCCACATCATCAGTCCAGAAACTCTCCGGTAGCGGCTCAACGTTGTGCCAGTAATCTACCGGCAGGTAGAACCAGAGCTTAGGTTTGTTAACCCCGTCAACCAATAGCCAGCAATTGGGCACCTGTGTTACCGGCACCCACGCCTTAAATTGCGGGTTAACTTTAAAAGGGTAGGGATGGTCGTCGAGAAAAACATTAAACAGCTCACCCGAATGTATAAGGAGTGCATCAAGGTTAAAACGCGCCAGCACGTCACGGGTGCGTTCCTGCAGCGTTGCCAGATGTGCTTTGTACTGTTCAGCCAGCGAATCCATAGTCTACCCTTCTGTTTTTGCCCATAAACCTCCGCATCTTAGCACAGCCAACGTAGCGTCAGTCGATTTCAACCATCCGTGATCTCTTCTGCAAATATGCAAACTTAAATTTGCAATTTTTTAACAAAAAAACCACACTCCGTTTCATCTGGTATGACCAGATCCCACTGCTGGTTTCAGGAGACTGACATGCTCTATCAAGGCGACACCCTGCACCTCAACTGGCTGGACGACGGCATTGCCGAGCTGGTCTTCGACGCGCCCGGTTCGGTAAATAAACTCGATACCGCCACCGTTGCAAGCCTGTCTCAGGCGCTCGACGTGCTTGAAAAACAAACCAACCTGCGCGGCCTGCTGCTGCGCTCGACCAAAGCTGCATTTATTGTTGGCGCAGATATCACCGAATTCCTCGGGCTGTTCCAGGTGCCTGCGGCACAGCTCTCAGAATGGCTGCACTTTGCCAACGGCGTATTCAACCGTCTGGAAGATTTGCCAGTGCCAACGCTTTCTGCCGTGAATGGCTACGCGCTCGGCGGCGGTTGTGAGTGCGTGCTGGCTACAGATTATCGTATTGCCACACCGGATGCCCGCATCGGTCTGCCGGAAACCAAACTGGGTATTATGCCCGGCTTTGGCGGTTCGGTACGTCTGCCGCGCCTGCTGGGTGCCGACAGCGCGCTGGAAATCATCGCCGCAGGTAAAGATGTCGATGCAAAAGATGCCTTAAAGCGCGGCCTGGTTGATGCCATTGTCGCTCCAGAGACCCTTAAAGATGCGGCGCTAAGCGTCCTGCGTCAGGCCATCGACGGCAGTCTCGACTGGCAGGCAAAACGTGCGCCTAAATACCAGCCCTTAAAGCTGAGCAAAATCGAAGCCGCCATGAGCTTTAGCACTGCTAAAGCGATGGTGATGCAGGTGGCCGGCAAACACTACCCTGCACCAATCACTGCGGTAAAAACCATTGAAGCTGCCGCCAGCCTTGGGCGTGATGCGGCCCTGGCGCTTGAGAATAAAAGCTTCGTGCCGCTGGCTCACTCCGATGAAGCGCGCGCGCTGGTTGGCATCTTCCTTAACGATCAGTATCTCAAAGGGCTTGCCAAAAAGCTGACCCGCGATGTCGAACCACCGCGACAGGCTGCGGTACTTGGCGCCGGCATTATGGGCGGCGGCATCGCCTACCAGAGCGCATGGAAAGGCGTGCCGGTACTGATGAAAGACATCAATGACAAGGCGCTGGAACTGGGTATGCGCGAAGCGAGCAAGCTGCTCAACAAGCAGCTTGAGCGTGGCAAAATTGACGGACTGAAGCTCGCAGGCGTCATCTCCACTATTCATCCGACGCTGGATTACAGCGGCTTTGAGCGCGTAGACGCCATTGTAGAGGCCGTCGTGGAAAACCCGAAGGTGAAGAAAGCTGTGCTGGCTGAGCTTGAAGGCAAAGTCAGGCCGGATGCTATCATTGCCTCCAACACCTCCACCATTCCGATTAATGAGCTGGCAAGCGTGCTGCAACGCCCGGAAAACTTCTGCGGTATGCACTTTTTCAACCCGGTGCATCGCATGCCCTTAGTTGAGGTCATTCGCGGTGAGAAAACCGCCGAATCAACCATCGCGCGCATAGTAGCCTGGGCGAGCAAAATGGGTAAAACCCCGATTGTCGTGAACGACTGCCCAGGTTTCTTTGTTAACCGCGTTCTGTTCCCTTACTTTGCGGGCTTCGGCCAGCTTTTGCGCGACGGTGCAGATTTCCGCCAGGTCGACAAAGTGATGGAGAAAAAGTTTGGCTGGCCAATGGGTCCGGCACAGTTGCTGGACGTGGTTGGTATTGATACCGCGCATCATGCACAAGCCGTCATGGCCGCAGGCTTCCCGCAGCGCATGGGCAAAGATTATCGCGATGCGGTAGACGCCATGTTTGATGCCGGACGTTACGGCCAGAAAAATGGCAAAGGCTTCTGGCGTTATGAAGAAGACAAGAAGGGCAAACCGCGTCGCGTAGAAGACGACGCGACCGATACCCTGCTGGCAGATATCGCCCAGCCGCGCAAACACTTCAGCGATGAAGAAATCATTGCCCGTATGATGATTCCTATGGTCAACGAAGTGGTGCGCTGCCTGGAAGAAGGCATCATTGCAAGTCCCGCAGAAGCCGATATGGCGCTGGTTTATGGCCTTGGCTTCCCGCCATTCCACGGCGGTGTTTTCCGCTGGCTGGATACGTTAGGTAGCGCGCGCTTCCTTGATATGGCTCAGCAATATCAGCACCTCGGTGCGCTCTATGAGGTGACCGACGGACTGCGTGATAAAGCGCAGCGCCACGATAGCTACTATCCCCCCGTCGCTGCGGCAAAGCCGGTCAGCGCCGTGAAATACGCCTGAGGAGCGAGATATGGAAAAGGTTGTCATTGTTGACGCAATCCGCACCCCGATGGGCCGCTCAAAAGAAGGCGCATTCCGTAATGTGCGTGCAGAAGATCTCTCTGCTCACCTGATGCGTGGAATTCTGGCGCGTAACACGGCGCTGGAAGAACACTCTCTGGATGACATCTACTGGGGTTGTGTGCAGCAAACGCTGGAGCAGGGTTTCAACATCGCACGCAACGCAGCGCTGCTGGCCGAAATCCCGGTCACGGTGCCTGCGGTGACCGTTAACCGCCTGTGCGGTTCCTCCATGCAGGCGTTGCACGATGCCAGCCGCATGATTATGACGGGTGATGCTCATGCCTGTCTGGTCGGTGGCGTTGAGCATATGGGGCACGTCCCCATGAGTCACGGTGTGGATTTTCACCCGGGCCTTGGGCGCACCGTCGCTAAAGCGGCAGGTATGATGGGGCTGACGGCAGAAATGCTAGCGCGCATGCATGACATCAGCCGTGATATGCAAGATGCTTTCGCAGTGCGCTCACATCAGCGAGCCTGGGCTGCCACGCAGGCAGGCCGTTTTCGCGATGAAATCCTGCCAACCTCCGGTCACGATGCAGCAGGTGTGCTCAAATCATTTAATTACGACGAAGTTATTCGCCCGGAAACCAGCCTCGAAAGCCTGGCGGCACTCAGGCCGGCCTTTGATCCTGTCAACGGTACCGTGACAGCGGGGACATCGTCCGCCCTGTCCGATGGTGCCGCAGCGCTACTGGTGATGAGTGAGTCGCGAGCTAAATCACTGGGCCTGACGCCAAAAGCTCGCGTACGTTCCATGGCTGTCGCTGGCTGCGACCCATCAACAATGGGCTACGGGCCGGTTCCTGCCTCAAAACTGGCATTAAAAAAAGCCGGACTGAGTGTTGATGATATTGACTTGTTTGAGATGAACGAAGCTTTTGCGGCACAGATCTTACCGTGCATTAAAGATCTGGGGCTAATGGATAAGATCGATGAGAAAATAAACCTGAACGGCGGTGCTATTGCGCTGGGTCACCCGCTTGGCTGCTCAGGCGCCCGTATCACCACCACGCTTCTCAATCAGATGGCACGCCAGGACGCACAGTTTGGTCTGGCGACGATGTGCATCGGATTGGGCCAGGGGATTGCAACCGTGTTTGAGCGCGTCTGATACGCGCATTGTGCAAGGGTTAGTTGCCGTTTTTCCCGCCTCATTGAGGCGGGTTTTTTATGCCTTAATCAGATGAAGGAAAAGGCATCGCCAAACATGCGGTCTTCACGCGCGCTGCGCTCATTGCAAAACAAATCGCGGGCGATTTTTGCCATCTCAAAACGACCTGCAATGTAAATATCACATTCAGCAAGTGAACCGTAATCCTGCATCACGGCTGTCAACACCGTGCCAGTACGCCCACGCCAGCCCTCTTGCGGCTGCTCCACTACCGCTTCAATACGCAGCCCGGGGTGCTCAACCGACAGTGACTCCAGTTCAGGCAGGTCATAAAGATGTTTGCTCTCACGCCCGCCCCAGTAAAGAGCAATTTCGCGCTGTGGGTTACGCTCCAGTGCGCTTAACAAAATAGAGCGCACATACGAGAAGCCCGTACCACCGGCAATCAGCACCAGCGGACGCTCTTCGTCATCACGCAGCCATGCTTCACCGTGGGGAATATCGACTTCTATGCTCTGGCGTTGCAGTATCCTGTCCATCACCGCCATCGCGTACAGATTAAGCTCAGACGCACCAATATGCAGTTCGATAAACCGATGTTCTGAGGGTGTAGAAGCCATTGAGAACGGGCGTTTATCACGCTCATCCATCACTACCATTAGATACTGGCCAGCACGAAAGGACACATCGCTTTCAGGCTCCAGGCGAACCCGATAAACAGTGTCAGTAATCGCATCCACCGATGTCACTTTACAGCTTAAGATTGTCATGCGTTCCCTCTGGTCGGGTCGTCAAAATAACATCACAACGGCAGGGCGGCCCGCCCCACTATCATTACTTAAAAATAGCCAGTTCTTCCCAGATAGCGTCAACGCGCTCGATGACCTGAGGAT
>JALAGK010000281.1 GCA_022712475.1 Enterobacteriaceae bacterium | reverse complement strand
GTTTATGCCGAATATGCCAGCCTCCCTGGTCACGGCAATTAATACGATATGCGGGATTTTGTTTTTTGTCTTTCTGTCGGTTTTTTTCAATGAAATGCTGGATATTGTTAACAGTTCCTATCTGCGCAAGACTAAGCGAAAAAACCACTCTATTAAAGGTTATATCCAGATAGGGAAAATACTTGTCCATGTTATTGCCGCGATAATGATCCTCGCCGTTATGTCCAACAAATCACCGGCGATTATCATCTCCAGTCTTGGCGCGGTGGCCGCTGTACTGATGTTTGTGTTTCAACACACTTTGCTGTCACTGGTCGCTAACGTCCAGCTTTCGTCAAACGACGTGCTGCAGCTCGGGGACTGGATAGAAATGCCGGACAAGAATTTGAGTGGTGAGGTTATTGATATCGCGCTTCACACCATCACTATCCGTAACTGGGACAATACCATCTCACGCATTCCGACGAAAAATTTCCTTACGGAGACTTATACCAACTGGCAGGCCATGTTTTCATCCGGTGCGCGCAGGATTATGCGCAGTATCGATATCGATCAACACTCGGTTAATTTTCTCTCTCAGGAGATGCTCCTTCCCATGCTGGCAATACGCGGGGTCAGTGAGCCACTGGCAAAATTGTTGGACGGGCGTGACCCAACCGGCGTGGCCAATCGTTGGTTTGTCGACAATGGGCTGACGAACCTGACGCTGTTTCGCCACTACCTTATGTCCTGGCTCGCCGATCGTCCTGACATTATTAAAGACATGTATATCGTGGCGAGAACCCTGAAACCAACGCCCGCCGGGATCCCGCTGGAAATCTACTGTTTTACGTCTTCCACAGCGTGGAAGGATTATGAAGATACGCAATCGGGAATATTTGAGTACATCACGGCGGTTGCCGGAGAATTTGCTTTGCGTATATATCAATATCCTGCGGGGCATGATTTCTGGCGTTTATCCCAGGAAAGCATGGTCAGGGGCAATGTACCGCCGCAGGAGTGATGATGGTGTCAGGCATTGCAGATGCCGGTTCAGGTAAGCAAGCTATCGCTCACGAGGGGGAGGCCGGGAGAATACCCCGACAGATGGCATACAGGTGTGACGCCTGCTTGCCCCGAGTCCCGGCAACACGAAGCGCCATCAATGGCCTGTCACTGGCGTTGAAAAAAGAAGGATAAATGCGTTATTACACCAGCCTGCAACGCATGAGTGGTTCAGTACGGGGTTACGCGTTGCCTGACATGTCAGGTCATTCCCGTATTACCTATTGGCGCTATCGCGGGCTGCCACGTCACTCAACTTGCCACCAGCACCGTCACGCCGAGCTTCTCGAATGCCTCCACCGCCTCGCTGCTAATCCCTTTGTCGGTAATCAGATAGTGGATGTCGCTCCAGTCGCACGGCAGGGCGAACATCGACACCTTATCAATCTTGCTGGAGTCCGCCACCACATACACCGTTTTTGCCGAGCGGATCATGGCACTTTTCACATTGATATCGGTTTCGCTTGGAAAACTTAAGCCCATACGCGGTGAAATGGCGGCAGTGGCGAGAAACAGCTTCTCTGCCAGTACATTTTCAAAAAAGCTCGCCGCCTTTTCGCCGGAAGTGGACAGCGTCGGGAACTTGAACGTGCCGCCTGTGAGCAGGATGTTGATGCCCGGCTCGCCGCCGAGTTTTAGCGCAATGTTAACCGCGTTGGTTGTCACCGACAGACGATGAATGTGGGCCATATGGTCAACAATCGCGGTAGTGGTGGTGCCGGAATCGAAAATCACCGCGTCGCCGTTTTCAATCTGTGCCGCCGCCAGTCGTCCAATGGCGTCTTTCTCTTCCAGATTGATCTGGCGCTCCAGCAGCAACGCGCCAGTGTTTTGCTTACCAGTGACAAGCGTGGCTCCGCCGTAATAGCGCTGCACAAATCCCTGTTTTTGTAACTCACGCAGATCGGTGCGGATCGTCGCTTCGGTGAGATCAAAGGTTTCCGTCAGATGCTTCACGGTCACTGTGCCGTCTTCACGAATCATCTCAAGAATCTTATCTCTGCGCTGTTGCATATCCGCCAGCTGCTCGTTCCTGGTTTTCAATCGAAATGCTCCTGATATTGAACGCGTTGCCCCACCTTCTGCTCTGCCTCGCAGTGTAGCGCTCGTTGTCAATGAATGCGAGTTCACTCGCAGGTTGCACGGTATTTTAGCCATTTTTTGCATTTTTTCAGCCAGATAACGTGATGGGCTCGTACAAGGTAATGACACAGAGAAACATCCTCCCGCGATAAAATTATTTTCGAATGTCTTTTGTTTTATATTTGATCAATGCCACAGAATCAGGTAAACAAACGCTATACATTTTCGATCGAAAATCAAATAAAAGCGATCGATAGCGTTTTTGTCATCACGATCGTTACGATCTGGAGGTGAGTGTGGACGTACAGGCAATCAAACAGACGGCGCGACAGGCCCGGCGCTATGTGTTGCAGATGAACCACCGGGCAGGCAAAGGCCATACCGGGGCCGATCTTTCCGAAATCGATATTCTCTGCACGCTCTACATGGCGGTGATGGACCGCAGCCGGGCGCGTCCGGACCAGGACCGTTTCATCCTGTCTAAAGGTCACGGTGCAGGCGGGTTTTATTGCAGCGCGGCGGCGATGGGGCTGATTGATCCTGAGGTACTGAGCCAGTACATGGGGGACGACACGCTGCTCGCCGGCCATCCGGTGCACCAGAAGCTGCCGGAGTTGGTCGAGATTAACTCCGGTGGGCTCGGCCACGGCTTACCGATTGCGGTGGGGCTTGCGCTGGGCAATAAACTCGCGGGCCGCAGCCATCGTCGCGCCTTTGTGCTACTGGGTGATGGTGAACTGGCAGAGGGCTCTAATTGGGAGGCCGCCATGTCTGCCAGCAAATTTCGGCTTGATAACCTGATTGCCATCGTTGATCGCAACCGCTTACAGCTGGCGGGCAAAACCGAGTCCATCATGCCGCTGGAGCCGCTTGCCGATAAGTGGCAGGCCTTTGGCTTTGAGGTGCTGGAGTGCGACGGCCACGACCCGCTGGCTATCTGTGAGGCGGTGAACGCGCCGTCAACCGGTAAGCCGCGCGTCATTCTTGCCAATACCGAAAAAGGCCACGGCATTTCATTTATGGCGAACGTTCCGGCCTGGCACCACCTGGTGCCCAATGATGACCAACTCGCCCAGGCGCTGGCGGAACTGGAGGATTAATCATGCAAGATTTACGTGACGCGGTTATCGCAACCCTGCTTGAGGCTCAACAGGCCGGCGCCAATCTGAATGTTGTGGTGGCTGACTCCACCTCAACGTCCAAAATCGCCCCGTTTGAACAGGCGTTTCCCGAGCGCGTGGTAAACGTGGGTATTGCCGAGCAGAACATGGTGGGTATCGCCGCGGGACTGGCGCTAAGCGGCAGCACCGTTTTTACCGCTAATGCCGCGCCGTTCCTGCTTGCGCGTGCTAACGAGCAGGTGAAAAACGACGTCTGCTACACCGACACTAACGTCAAAATGCTCGGCCTCAACGCCGGATTTGCTTATGGGCCGTTGGGTGCCACGCACCACTGCATGAACGACATCGCCATCGCCCGCACCTTTGGCAATTTACAGGTGTTTGCGCCGGCCGATGCCGCCGAGGCGCGCGCTGTGACGCGCTACGCTATTGCGCACCGGGGCCCGGTGTATATCCGCATGGATAGCGACAAGGTGGCGAATTTGCACGGTGACGACTGGCAATTCACGCCGGGTAAACCCGAGGTGGTGCAGCAGGGCAAAGACACTGTGGTGTTCTGTCTTGGCACGATTGTGCACGAAGCGCTGGCGGCGGATTTACCGAACGTCACTATCGTGTCGCTGCCGTCACTGTGGCCGCTTGATATTGACGCGGTACGTACTCTCATAACCGCACACTCGCATGTGATCTCGATGGAAGAACACGTTATTAGCGGTGGCCTTGCCAGCATCATTGGTGAAATTCTGCATCAGCAGCGTCAGGGCCAGCGTTTTACAGCACTCGGCGTTCCGCCGTATGAGTTTACCCACAGCAGCAGCCGCAAGGCGCTGCGTCGCCAGTTCAATATCGATGCCGCAGGGCTGCGCCACACGCTTGAGCAGGCGGCACAGGGCGTTTTTGCGTAAGGAGTTAACGATGAGCAACGAATACGACGTCAATCTGCGTTACGGCGTAGACACTGCCGGGGATTTAACCGGCAAGGTGGCGGTGGTCACCGGCGGGTTGGGTGGCATTGCGATGGCGAGTAATGAAATGTTGCTGGAGAAGGGCGCGAAGCTGGCGCTGCTGTACCCGGCGTTTGAGCGTGAAAAAGCGCTGGAGATAGCGGAGCAGTTTGACCCCGCACGGGTGCTATTTGTGGAATGCGATGTGGCAGACCCGGACTCGGTTGAAAAAGCCTTCTTTCAGGTTGAGTCGCACTACGGCCAGCTGGATATTCTGGTGAACTGCGCGGGTTATGTGATGTTGCAACCGGTACTGGAAACCGAATTTGCTGAGTGGAATAAGCAGATTGCCGTCAACCTCACCGGGCCGTTTCTGTGCTCGCAGGCTGCGGCAAAGCGCATGATTAAGGCCGGGCGCGGCGGCAAGATTATCAATATTGCCTCCCAGGCGGCATCCATTGCCATCGACAACCACGTGGCCTACACCTCGGCCAAAGCTGGCCTGCTGGGCATGACCAAAGTGATGGCTAAAGAGTTCGCGCCCTACAACATTAACGTCAATACGCTCTCGCCCACCGTGGTACTTACGCCAATGGGTGAGAAAGCCTGGCGTGGCGAGAAGGGCGAGGCCATGAAAAAACTCATTCCAATGGGCCGCTTTGCCTACACCGACGAAATCGCTGCGGCCGTGTTGTTCTTTGCCGGCAACGGTAGCGACATGATAACCGGAGCGGATCTGATGATAGATGGTGGCTTTACCATCTGGTAAGCCGCTGATGTGGTCGCATTTCGCGCCCGGCAAGACCAGGGCAATTACGCTGTTTCGCTGTACCCGACAATAACAATCCCCACAGGGGAATACAGAGAGAACATCATTATGAAATTGCGTTTAAACCTGTTAACCGCAGCCGCAGCCTGCGCTTTTTCCCTCACCGCGCATGCCGCTGACAAGGGCACCATCCTGGTGATGGTGAACTCCCTTGATAACCCGTATTACGCCTCTGAGGCCAAAGGAGCGACCGAGAAAGCGCAGGCGCTGGGCTATAAAACCAGCGTGTTGTCCCACAGTGAGGACGTGAAAAAGCAAAACGAACTCATCGATGCCGCCATCGGTAAAAAAGTACAGGGCATCATCCTCGATAACGCTGACTCAACCGCAAGTGTCGCAGCCATTAAAAAAGCGCAGCAGGCTGGTATTCCGGTGGTGCTGATTAACCGCGAAATTCCGGTGGATGCCGTGGCGCTGGTACAAATCACCCACAACAACTTTCAGGCTGGCTCCGAAGTGGCAAACGTGTTTGTAGAAGACATGGGCGAGAAGGGCAAATATGCCGAGTTGACCTGCAATCTTGCCGACAACAACTGCGTGACACGCTCTAAATCCTTCCATCAGGTGATTGACCAGTACCCGGATATGGTGAGCGTGGCGCGCCAGGATGCCAAAGGCACGCTGATTGACGGCAAGCGCATCATGGACAGCATTTTACAGGCGCACCCGGATGTCAAAGGCGTGATTTGCGGTAATGGCCCGGTAGCACTTGGTGCGATTGCTGCGCTTAAGGCCGCGGGGCGCAATGACGTGATTGTGGTGGGGATTGACGGCAGCAACGACGAGCGCGACGCAGTGAAGGCCGGTTCGCTCAAGGCGACCGTGATGCTCCAGGCGCAGGCGATTGCCGCTCAGGGCGTGACCGAGCTCGACAACTATCTCCAGAAGGGCGAAAAGCCCGCTAAACAGCGCGTGATGTTCCGCGGCATCCTGGTTAACCAGGGCAACGCTGACAAAGTGCAGGACTTCAACTTTAAGTCCTGAGGAAAACGTGCTCGCGCCCCTGTCCGGGGCGCACAAGGAGGTAAGTATGTCCAGACCACTCTGGTTGGCGCTGCTGGTACTGGCACCGGTATTAAGCAGTTGCCGTATTGTCTCAACGCAGGAGCTGGCTGATTTAAAAAATCCGCCCAATCCGCACATGGCGAATATCGACCGGGCCTGGCTACAAAACATTGTGCCGCAGATTGTGAATGAAGCACGCCCGGCAGGTGAACTTTTGAGCCTGATCAGTGCTGCGGGTGACTTTGACAGCGCCTGCAAACAGTACGGCTGGCGTGCTCAGGATGAGAACCCGTGTGTATTTGCCGTACGCGTGAGCGGCACGGTGGAGAAGGTCGACACCGCGTCGCGCAGTGGCAAAGTGTTTATTAAAGACAGCCGCGGCGAAACTGTGGCGGTACAACTGGGGCCAACTCTGCGCGGCACGGCATTGCGCGATGGCTATAAAGGCGTGAGCTACCAGGACTTTAACGACCAGGTGTTGTTTGGCAACTACAGCCGCGCCATTAACGAGCAGGCGGCGGCGATGATGAAAGCCTTCAACCCACAGCCAGGTGACACAGTGACGGTTGATGGCGTCTTTAGCGCCTGGGATATCCCGACTAGCGTACCAGACGTGACGCCAGCGAAAATCACGCGCACCCAGGGAGGCGCATGATGAGCCAGCATGCCCACATCCAGCCCGAGACCGTGGCTCAGGACGTGATCATCGAAACCCGTAGCGTCTCACGGGTTTACCCCGGCGTGACGGCGCTCGACAGCGTCGATTACCGGGTTTATCGCAACAAAGTGAATGTACTGATTGGTGAAAACGGCGCGGGCAAATCCACCATGATGAAAATGCTGGCCGGGGTAGAAATGCCGTCCTGCGGTGAGATTTTGCTCGACGGCCAGTCGGTCACGTTCGGCTCTACCCATCAGGCGGAAAAGCACGGCATCAGCATCATTTTTCAGGAACTCAATCTGTTCCCGAACATGAGCGTGATGGACAACATCTTCATTGCCAACGAGTTTTTCCAGCGCGGGCGTATTAACGAAAAGTACCAGTACCAGCTGGCGAAAGCGCTGCTGGAACGGCTGGAGCTGGACGTTGACCCGCTCACCATGCTCGGCGAACTGGGCATTGGCCACCAGCAGCTGGTGGAAATCGCCCGCGCGCTCTCCAAAGACACCCGCGTGCTGATTATGGATGAGCCGACCTCGGCACTGAGCCAGTCGGAAGTAAAAGTCCTGTTCCGGGTTATCGAGCAGCTTAAAAAGCGCGGCGTAACCATCATTTATATCTCGCACCGGCTTGAAGAACTCATGGAGATTGGTGACCACATCACCATCTTTCGCGACGGGCGTTTTATCTGCGAGCGCGAAGTGGCTGATGCCAGCGTGCCGTGGATCATCGAGCAAATGGTAGGCGACAAGAAAAAACACTTCGACTACCAGCCTGCAATCCAGGGCGATACGGTGCTGGAGGTACAGGGGCTGACCGCATTACACCAGAACGGCGGTTACCGTCTCAATGATGTGACCTTTACCCTTCGCAAAGGTGAGGTCATTGGCATTTACGGCCTGCTTGGCGCGGGGCGTACGGAGCTGTTTAAAGGACTGACTGGGCTAATGCCTTGCCAGGGCGGGCGCGTGGCGCTTAACGGCTGTGCGGTTGAACAACACAGTTTTCAGCAGCGGCTTAAGCGCGGTATTGCACTGGTGCCGGAAGACCGTCAGGGCGAAGGCGTGGTGCAGATGATGTCCATCAAATCCAACATGACGCTCTCGGACTTCAGCCTGCGTGGCTTCTGGCGCTCGTGGTCATGGCTTCGCGAACAAAAAGAGCGCGAGAACGTCCAGGACATGGTTGAGCGGCTGGCCATTAAGGTGAGTGACTGCGAGTTGCCTATCACCTCGCTAAGCGGTGGCAATCAACAAAAAGTGGTGCTCGGTAAAGCGCTGATGACCAGGCCGGAGGTAGTACTGCTCGACGAGCCGACGCGCGGCATCGACGTGGGGGCCAAAACCGATGTGTATCACCTGATTGGCCAGATGGCGGGGCAGGGGCTTGCGGTGATGTTCTCCTCATCCGAGCTTGATGAAGTCATGGCGCTTGCCGACCGCGTACTGGTGATGGCGGATGGGCGCATTACTGCCGATTTGCCGCGCGCTGAAGTCACGCGTGAAAAGCTCATTAGCGCCTCAACGCCCCTGGAATAACCGGCTGGAGTGAATAATGAACCAGAAATATATGCTCTACATGACCCTGCTGAAGGCTCGCACCTTTATTGCGCTACTGATGGTGATTGGCTTTTTCAGCGTGATGGTCCCGAACTTCCTTACCCCCTCTAACCTGCTGATTATGACGCAGCACGTGGCGATTACCGGCCTGCTGGCCATTGGTATGACGCTGGTCATCCTGACTGGCGGTATCGATCTCTCTGTGGGAGCCGTGGCTGGTATCTGCGGCATGGTGGCAGGCGCCCTACTCACCAGCGGCGTACCGCTGTGGGGCGATAATGTGCTGTTTATGAACGTACCCGAAGTCATCACTGTGGTGGCGCTGGTTGGTGTTGTTATTGGTTTTATCAACGGTACGGTAATAACCCGTCTGGGTGTGGCGCCATTTATCTGTACGCTTGGCATGATGTACGTGGCTCGCGGTGCAGCGCTGCTCTATAACGACGGTAGCACCTACGCTAACCTCAATGGCGCAGAAGCGCTTGGCAATACCGGGTTTTCTCTGCTTGGCTCCGGTACATTGCTGGGCATCTACATTCCTATCTGGCTGATGATGGGATTGCTGCTGCTGGGCCTGTGGCTGACACGCAAAACCCCACTTGGGCGCTATATCTACGCTATTGGCGGTAACGAGTCGGCGGCGCGGCTGGCGGGCGTGCCCATTGTTAACGTCAAAGTCTTTGTCTACGCCTTCTCAGGCCTGTGTGCCGCGCTGGTCGGTCTGATTGTGGCCTCACAGCTGCAAACCGCACACCCGATGACCGGCAACATGTTTGAAATGGACGCCATTGGCGCCACGGTGCTTGGCGGTACGGCGCTGGCAGGCGGACGCGGGCGCGTTTCCGGCTCAATAATCGGCGCGTTTGTGATTGTGTTCCTTGCCGATGGCATGGTGATGATGGGCGTGAGCGACTTCTGGCAGATGGTGATTAAGGGCGTGGTGATTGTCACGGCAGTGGTCATCGATCAGTTCCAGCAGCGCCTGCAAAACAAGGTGATATTGCTGCGCAGACATGAAAAGAAACAGGCTGTTGCACCCCTTTCGGAGGTCAGTCATGGATAAGGAGCTTATTGTTGCGCTCGACGAGGGTACCAGTAATGTCAAAGCCGTGGCGATAGACGCCCAGGGCCGCGTAGTGGCGCAGGCATCGAAAGCGCTGTCGCTCGCCACGCCGCAGCCTGGCTGGGTGGAGCAGGATGGCAATGCGCTGCTGGCAGG
>JALAGK010000280.1 GCA_022712475.1 Enterobacteriaceae bacterium | reverse complement strand
TTTACCGCCGTCGATAATCTGACCGTCTTTATCCAGCAGTTTTGCTTGCCCGGCCACGGCGCGGATTGTTCCGGTGGCGTCAAACACCGCGGTCATCACCAGCGCCAGCACACTTGGCAGCACCACCGGGTTAAGCGCCCCCATAATATCCAGGCTGCCAATCAGCGAATGGCCGCTCTCATCGCTCAGCGACGGCATGGCGAAAATACCGCTAAAGTGCACCGCTGGGTCAAAAATCAGGCCGATAATCGAGATACCGATAATCGTAAGCAGAATACCGCCGGGCACTTTGAGCTTTTCCAGACCGATAATCACCGCAAGACCAATCAGCGACATCAGTACCGGGAAACTGGTGAACTGCCCCAACGCTACCGGCAAGCCATCGAGGGGGTTTTTCACCACCAGGCCCACGCCGTTAGCGGCAATAATGAGCAGAAACAGGCCAATACCTATACCAGTACCGTGCGCCACGCCCATCGGTAGGTTGCGCAAAATCCAGCTGCGGATACCTGTTGCAGAAATCAACGTAAACAGTACGCCCATCAGGAACACCGCACCAAGCGCCACCGGTACGCTGATTTGCTGGCCCAGCACCAGGCTAAAGGCGGTAAACGCGGTCAGCGAGATAGCACAGCCAATCGCCAGCGGCAGATTAGCCCACAGCCCCATCACGATAGAGCCAAAACCGGCCACAAGACAGGTTGCCACGAACACGGCCGCAGGCGGGAAGCCTGCTTTGCCGAGCATACTCGGCACTACAATAACCGAGTACACCATGGCCAGAAAGGTCGTCAGACCGGCGAGCACTTCTTTGCGCACTGTGCTGCCGCGCGCAGAAATTTTAAACCAGGCGTCAAGAGAGCCGCCGGTGCGCGCAGATGGAGTAGACATAGAGCAATCCCCTGAGATTTTTTTGATATGTGTCGTAATAGATAGTGAACCGGTCGCAGCGGAGTCTGTTTTGTTATGCATTTGCGCATCAACGAACACACGCAAACGTTTAGCTCTGCATATACAGTGCAAGCGGCAATATCAGGCAAACGATTATCCGGCCTTCAGAGTGAGCTTTTCAACATAACTTTGACGATTTACCGACAAAAACGTACTGGCAGCACATTTTCTCGCCAGCACGTGCGCAACCGTTATCGTTGATGCGCAAGGATGTTAACAATCTGGCAAAACGTCAGGCATCACCTGGCACATCAAACGGCCCGCCCCGTGCCACCGCCTGCTGGTATGCCGGACGCTGCTGTACGCGCCGCCACCAGCCGCGCACGTGCACAAGGTCTCCTTGCTTCGCGCGCGCGAGCAATGCTGCAATGGGATAACTCATTTGAATATCGGCAATACTGAAGCCATCTCCTGCGAAGTAAGTATGACTGGAAAGATGGTCATTGATAAAAGTTGTATGAGTTGCCAGGTGGCCATTAAGCCAGCCACGCTGTACGCCCGAGCCCAAAGCTCGACCAACCGGGCGCAGCAGCCAGGGGACCGGAGCCTTTCCCAACCTCGATAATACCAGTGAAATCAACAGCGGCGGCATTAACGAGCCTTCAGCATAGTGCAGCCAGAAACGGCATTGCTGACGCGACTCCCCTGCCTGCGGGCGCAGATGGTCGTCTGCATCGTAAGTTTCCTGTAAATACTCCAGAATCGCGCCTGATTCGGCGATGACCTGCCCGTCATCCACCAGCACGGGGGCCTTACCGAGCGGATGTATGCGCTTTAGCGCTGGCGGCGCCAGCAGCGTTTTCTCACGCTGATATCGCACTATCTCGTAAGGCACATGCAGCTCTTCCAGCATCCAGATAATGCGGCTGGAACGAGAATGATCTAAATGATGGACAGTCAGCACAGGCGTCTCCTCGCTATAGGCATTGCATACACTATAGAGAAGCACGCCACTTATGGCGAAAACGCGTTTACGGTTCTTCCAGGTCGCCGAGCAGCCGCGCCCCGGTACCCTGTGCCCCCAACTGGTCATTAGGGTTACGCAGCGGGCAGTCGCTGCGCGACAGGCAGCCGCAGCCAATGCAGCCATTGAGTTCATCGCGCAACGCAGTCAGCGTATTAATGCGTCGGTCCAGCTCTTCGCGCCAGCGTGACGACAGCTGCTTCCACTCTCTGGCGCTAAGCGTATGGCCTTCTGGCAATACGCTGAAGGCTTCGCTGATGGTCGCTAAAGGAATACCAATGCGCTGAGCAATCTTGATGATTGCCACATAACGCAGCACATCGCGTGTATATCGCCGCTGATTTCCGGCATTTCGCCGGCTTTTTATCAACCCTTTGCTTTCGTAAAAATGCAGGGCCGACACCGCCACACCGCTACGCTTTGCCACTTCCCCTACAGAGAGCAGCATTTTTATTCGGGGAGATTTCTTTTCCACAATAGACTTTACCTCAAGTTAACTTGAGGAATTATACTCCGGCTTAGCTAAGACTTCGAATCGGAAAATAAGAGAGGAAAATCATGGCCCATCAGGAGATTATTGATACCCTGACGCAATGGATTGATGAGCATATCGATCAACCGCTCAACATTGACGTCGTGGCAAAGAAATCCGGTTACTCGAAATGGTATCTGCAACGAATGTTCCGTACCGTAAAGCACCAGACGCTGGGAGATTATATTCGCCAGCGCCGCCTGGAAATGGCGGCACGCGAGTTGCGCAACACACAGCGCCCGATCTTTGATATTGCAATGGATTATGGTTATGTGTCGCAGCAGACCTTTTCCCGGGTGTTCCGCCGCGAATTCGACCAGACACCAACGAACTATCGTCAGCACGCCTGAGCGATGAACCTGCCAGATTATTGCGCCACCATAAGGGCAAACGACAACGCATTACGCTACGGTCGCCGCCCTTTCTCTTCGGTTTATACCGCACAAAGCCGCTAAAAAACGCACATCAATCTGGTGAATTAATCAACAGATGTGATAGACTTCACAAGTCCTGTGCAACAGGACATGAATTTACATTTTCTGCGACAACTTATTCCCTGCGGCTCTTCTCCCTGTAAACGCGACTGCGTGTATGCCGTGCGGCGTAATAAGTTTGCTTTGAGGATTAGGTTTCATGGCTACCATCACCACTGGCGTGGTCTTAATGCGCTGGCAGTTAATCAGCGCGGTGCTTATGTTTCTTGCCAGCACACTTAATGTCCGTTTTCGCAAAGCGGACTATCCGTTTCTTGCGGTGGTTTCCAGCGGACTAGGGATTGCCGCCTCCTGCTGGTTTGCCACGGGCCTGCTCGGCCTGAGTGCTGACTTACCGCTAATCTGGGCCCACGTGAAAGACGTGACGATGGAAGTAATAAGCCAGGCACCACCGGAATGGCCAATGATGCTGCCGTAATCACCGCCTGCCGCCCCAACGTAGGGGTGGTTATTTGCGTCTGAGCAACATACGCAGACGCCCGCTATCGCGCACCAGCCCCACGCCCACGCCCAGCGCGGCGTAAAACGCGCCCAGCAGCAGCAAAATCAACACATCATGTAACGCCGAGTGCCAGGATAGCCCCATCTGGTTAACACCCGCGATGGCTTTGGTAGCCCAGGTAGACGGCAGGAAAGACGACACCATACGCACCCAGTCCGGCATGGCCTGTAGCGGCCAGATAGTTCCCGACAAATAAAATACCGGCATCGTAATGAACGACAGCGTCAGGTAAATCATCTCCACACTGCGCAGGCACTCCGTCAACAGTTTACCCAGCCCCAGCACCGCCAGCAGAAACGGGAACGTCAGCAGCAAAATGTCCGGTATTGACGCAGTCTGGCGATAGCCCAGCACCCACGGCCAGAGTACAAACAGCACGATAGACAGAAACAGCCAGATAGGCAGCAGCGCCGACAGCCCGCCAAGATAGACCGGCAGCGGCGGCTTACCCTGAGCACGCAAAACAATGCTGACGCGCACGCTGGCAATCATTAGCGAGTGTTGCAACAGCATCACCAACAGGCCCGGAAAAACGATAGCGGCAAAGCTGATGCCGGGATTAAATACATCCACCGCCTTGCCAGTCAGGGGAGAGAGGATCACTTGCGCCTGGCGTTCGCTAAAGCCATTACCGAGCATCAGCGCCATATCGTAGTGATTGAGCATCTCCTGATAGGCCGCCGCAACGTCCTGCTGAATCTGGCCGTTTGCCAGGCGGTTGGTGGCATCGCCATACACCGGAATGGTCACCGCTTTACCGCTAAGCAGTTTTTTCTCCAGGTCTGTTGGCATGATGATGACGGCAAACAGCTTGCGCCAACCGAGATCGTGAATGGCCTTGTCCAGGCTGTCATAACTGCGCATGCTGATTTTAGACGTGGCATCGAGGTTGCGAATAAGCAGGCGGCTCGCCGGGCTGTGGTCCTGGTCCACCACGGCTACAGGCAGATCCCACACAGTACGGTGAGCATAAACGGTACTCATGATGCACAGTGATACCAACAGCATCAACCACATGGGGCGCTCAAGCATACCCATTAACACTTTGGTAAAGGTGGCCCAGTAGCGCTTCACACCGCCACCTCCTGCTTACGCAGGCGCGCAGGCAGGCGCTTTCGTACCAATAGCCCAGCTACCAGCGGATAAAGCAGTAACGTGGCGCAAACGCTGATGACGGGCCGCCCCGGCACCTGGCGCAGGAAGATATCAAACATGGCAGACAATGCGTGGGTAAGCGGTTCAATATTCGAAATCAGTTGTGCAATCGGTGGCATGGAAAGCGTTGGGATAACAGTCCCGGAAAACGTAAGCGCAATGCCCACCATAATCCCCATCAACGTGTAAGCGGTAATGGCACTGCCGGTGAAAGTAAACAGCAGCAGGCCAATGCTTTGTGCCGCCATCACGTAAAAGAAACCCACCAGCAGCATATACACCGGATTACCCACCACACGGGCATCAAACACCCATACCAGCAGCGCCAGCTCCACCATTAACAGCGCGGTGTAGCACAGCGTATAGGGCGCAATTTTCCCTAACAGCGACATACTGAACGAGCTTGAATAGATAAGCGGTTTGCTGCGCGCCAGCACATAAATCATGCAGGTGACAACAAAAAGCTGTAGCAGATGGATGGTGGCGGCAAACTGTTGATAATAAACGTAGCTACCGCTGGCGTTAAACAGGCTGTCGTAAGCCAGGGTCACCTGGGCAAGTGTTGGCACCGTTTTACCGATGCTCGCGGCAACCACCGGGCGGTATTGGGTGTTCAGGTCTGCGATGAGGGCGCTGAAGTCCTGGGTTGAATACAGCCCGGCTCCGTAAAATAACGCGTTATAGTAGAAGATGGCGCTGGGCTGGCGGCCTGCCAGCACATCGGCTTCAAAATTAAGCGGAATATACAGCACACCATAATCCTGGGCGCTACGCAGCCGCTCTTTGGCCTCCTCAAGCCCGCCCGAGACCGGCGCCAGGCGGGCATGCGAACCGGCATCAAGCTTGCGCACCAGCGCCCTGGAAAGCTGGCTGTTGTCGTTATCCACCACCGACACCGGCAGCTCCATCAGTGTGCCTTCGGAGAAGTTACTACCAATCAGTCCAAATAGCAGCAGCGGGAAACACCAGCCAAGCCAGTGCATGACAGGTTTACGAAATGCGGCGCGGACTTCCCGACGAAAGGCGAGGCTGAAACAATTCCAGCCAATCCTCAGACCTTCCATTGCCATAGCGCGCTCATTCCCTGTCTTAACCCCTCAACAGGCTGGGTCGGCCACAGACGGACCTCAAAGGTTTTTAAATCAAAATCACCGGTCGCACGTGTGGCGCGACGGGTGGCGTAATCCCCAAGCGGCGCGATGTAGTGTACCTCGGCCTCAATAACCTGGTTATTAAGTCCCGGTACGCGCAGGCTAACTTTATCGCCTTTACGAACGTGGGCAAGAATGTCTTCACGCAGGTTAAACACAAAATAAGCTTGCGGCTGGCGCACCAGCGTGAGCAGTGGGCTGGCGGCGTTAAGCAACTCGCCCACTTCTGCCGGAATGGGGCCAACCTCGCCGTCAACCGGCGAGCGTACGTTGAGATCGTCGGCCTGAACTTTTATCTCCAACAGTTGCTGCTCGGCCTGGCGCAACTGGGCGGCATACACGGCACGCTGCTCAACACGGTCGCCGTTCACGCCTTCATCCAGATTGGCTTTCGCCGCCTGCACTTTCTCCCAGGCCGCATCACGCGTGCTGCGCGACTGTTCAAGCTCCTGGGCCGACACATAGCCTTTTGCCGCGACACGCTGGTTACGCGCGTAAGTGTCCTGCGCGTTGCGGTAATCAGCCTGCGCCTGTGCAAGCGTCGCCTTCAGATTACGAATACTTTCTTCACGGGTGCCGTTCATGGAGAGGTCGAGCTGGGCTTTTGCCTGGTCGCGACTGGCCTGGGCGGCCTGGAGTTGTGCAATCAGCTCGGGAGCCTCAAGCTTCATTAATAGCTGGCCTGCTTTAACATCGTCACCACGCTCCACCAGGCGCTCTACCACGCGCCCTTTGGCTTTTGACGTGACAATCACTTCTGGCGCATCCACTTCGCCCTGCAGCAACAAGCTCTGATTTTGGGCGCGAAATAACACAGCAAGCGAGACTGCCACCACCACTAATAGCAGCGTGAATAAGGTCTTTTTCTTCACCGGCGCGGCCTCCGGCTCAACATAGCGAACTCCATCACGGCTCCTTGTTTAGGATTTTATAAATAGCGTAACACACGCCATTCTGGCCGATGAAGCAATTCGCCACATACTGCGAGAGGAGAATGAGAGAAAATATAGCCCGCTGGTCAGCGGGCTGAGACGAGAGTCAGGAGGCGCCTCTTTTGGCGTTGTACATCAGGCTATCGGCGTGAGCAATAGCCTCATTCATTGGCATATCGCGTGCAATCTCGGTCACGCCATAACTAATAGAAAGTTTCATCTCGGCGCTGAACTGTGAAATATCATGCTCTATGCGCTGCATGCAGGCCTGTGCCTGGGACACACTGGCGTTTTCAAACACAATAAGAAACTCATCTCCCCCCATGCGGATGGCGTAATCGGTTTCACGA
This sequence comes from Enterobacteriaceae bacterium, assembly GCA_022712475.1. Classification (GTDB taxonomy): domain Bacteria; phylum Pseudomonadota; class Gammaproteobacteria; order Enterobacterales; family Enterobacteriaceae; genus Tenebrionibacter. The sequence goes on along the minus strand of JALAGK010000280.1, from coordinate 1,588 downwards.
TTAATTCGAGCAATAATGGATTGTCCAATATGCCTGAGCGCGCTATCGCCCACGGGATGGCCATGCGTGTCGTTGATAAATTTGAACTCATCACAATCAATCATGACCAGTGCCCCTGGCGTGATGGCCTTCTGCTTTTCCAGATTCTGAAGCAGGCTGCGGTTATACAATCCCGTCAGCGGGTCGCGTAGCGCCCGTTCACGCGCTACGCGTGCCGTACTGCTGTAAATCAGGTAGATAGCGATGAAACACAGCATGATAAGCGCCAGAATAATTAAATCGGTGCGTCCGCTCTGGGTGAGGTAATAACGCAGCGGGCTAATCGACACGATAACTTCGTAGCGCTCGTTGATGGAGGAACGCATCTCTTTACCGTCGCTGCTTTCGCCAACAATGCGAAACTCGGTATTGGTTTGCTTATCCAGCAAAAAGACATTCAGGAAGCGATTCTTTTTGTGAATACCAAGGCTGTGCACAATTTCCTGCAATTCACTCTGCTGATAGTCAAAGCACAGCCAGCCCAACACAATATCGTCGCGGTTTTGGTCCAAAACCGCATGCTGCACGGTAATGACCGGCGAACCAGAGATGGAATCAATGTATACCGGCGAGACTTCTACCGAACGAGCGGCAGGCTCAGTACGCAGTTTTTGGTTAAGCCACACGCCATACTGCGGCATGGTGAAGATGCCATAGTTTTTGCTGCTGTCAGGCTGAAACACAAACTGCGATAGCGGCATTTTGTTGGCGATATACATGAAGTAATTGTCGCGCGAGAAGAAATAGCGGCGCTCCATTTTGCTGTAGCGCGAATCCTTGCTTTCTATTTCCGTCGCCATATCAATGGCCTGAGCCAACTGCAGCTTCTCTTTCGTCAACGGGCGCACGGACTGCAACGTGCCACGTAGTGCACTGTTAGGTTGATTCTCGTAGAGATTCACGCCGTAAATATGATGCTCGCGGTCGTACTCCTGTTGAAGGTGAGTCCCACGCGTTTGATCGCGCTTAAGGCGCATATACAGCACCGAGACCGCGTCGGCAAAGTTTTCGTTGTGGTGCAGGTCGCTTTCAATAGCCCGTGCCAGTTCGTTAGCAGCGGATTCAGCAATGGACAACTGGCGCTGGTAGGAGAAAAAACCCAGCATTGCCGTTACCAGTAAAAAACCGGTCAGCGTTACGGCAATAACAAATATTTTTGAATCAAGGCGGGAAAACCGACTCTCACTGATCATCTGTTCGGACTCAATCGCATTCACTGCATAAACTCCAGGAAAAACAGTCTGAAAGCGAGCATTGAGGAGCAAGGCTTCAGAACGCTTAAGCCGACGGGTCAGTCACTACTGGTAATCCAGTCGGCAAAATGTGTTATCACTGCGTCCATGCCTGTTGCTGAAAAGCGCCTGTAACAGCGTCTACCCTGAATTGCAGATACTGTCCTTTCCCGCCTCCGGTAAGGTTTGCGGCTTTTCACGTCCTGAGAGGCAACTATCCGGGGAGTACAACAAACGAATGAACGGTGGCAATCCGCATTCGGGGGCTATTTGCGTACAATAAAAACACGTAGTGGACACCTAACCCTGCCAGGCGG
>JALAGK010000279.1 GCA_022712475.1 Enterobacteriaceae bacterium | reverse complement strand
CCCAGATACCGCGCGTGGCCATGAAATGCCATTCCACACCTGGCAGACTAATGCAGTAATGGCCTTGCTGATGAGATTGCGCTGTAAGCACCTGTTCGTATTCAAGTTCGGCCAGCATTTTGGCGACCAGCCGACGGTTCACCTCATCCCAGTCTTTGCTATTCATCACAGTCCGGTCTCCGCGAAGAACGAATGGCGGTGTGCCATCACCAGACGTGAACGTTTATGCGGAAAATCAAATTCTTTGAGCGACTGGTAACCTGCTGGCTCCAGGTGGCGGAATAGACGGTGATTATCAGCGCGCGGCTCCAGCACAATTCGCTGGGTGCGCGACTCATCAAGCAACAGGTAATGCGTCAGCCCACGTAGCCAGCTTTGTACATAGTGCGCACCACGCCATTCCTGTTCACCCACCAGCAGATGCAGGCCGCGATCGTACGGCTGCCAGCAGTAGTGGCGGCCTATGCGGTCTTCAGCAGCCCAGTAGATTTCAAAATACCCAAACGGGTTATCGTCAAAACAGCCAATCAGCGCAAAAGAATGCTGGCTGTTAAGCTGGCGTGCCAGATAAGCAGTCTGGGTCTCCAGCGAGCCACTTTGCTCCCAGAAATAATTCACGCGCGGATCGTTCATCCAACGGGTGAACCGTTCGGCATCCTCATCGGGGTTGGCAACACGAAAACGTAATGTTTTGCGCACGCGCATATCGTAACGGCGATAGACCTCGCCATCAGGGCGGGCAGGGCGTTGCGGGAAATAAATCTCACGTTCAGGGTCAAAAACCCTCTCACCTGTGGCGCGTTTCGCAGGCTGGCTCAGCCACAGAGGTAATTGCCAGAACGCGCCTCGGTGAATAATGTCGCTGTGCAACAGGTCAAAAAGCACCTGCGCCTGCGGCTCTTCACGCCATTCAGCGTAGGGTAATACCACCGCCGTCATCTGTGGGGCGGCAATAAAAAGCTGATCGAGCGCATCACGCAGCCAGCCCTCTGGCAACGGGCCGGGCAAGCGCAGCACGGTGCTGTTGTCTTGCCCCCATTCCAGGCTAAGCGTTTTGCCAAGTTTTTCGCAGCGCAGACCGCGCCCGCCGTGAACAATCATTGCCTGAGACATTTAATCCTCCTGAGCCAACAGCGGGTTGGCAAAATCAAAGTAGATAACCGCGGGGTCCACAATGGTGTTCTCATTGTGGTCATGCAGATAACAGAAGAAATTGCCTTTGACGTTCCAGTAGCGGCTGTCCAGCACGTAGTCGAGACAGGTTTTATGAGTAACCTCTTTACGCAACATCGTGAGCTGGTCGCGCACCCGCGCCATTAAATGGGTTTCACTGTCCAGCCCGGCAGCCCCGAGCGCTGCCGTGACAGCGAAGGTGGAGTTAACCAGCAGGTAATACGGGAAATAGCGCAGCAGTTGTTCGCGCGTGAAAACGTTTTCTGCCTGCGCTTCACCAATGCTGTCCAGCCAACCCATTGCATGCGGCATAAACGCGCTGCCCTGGCAGTCACGATAGATAAGGCCAACGGGCAAGTCCTGCTGCATGTCTACCAGAATGTTTTGCTGGTGTGCCAGCAGCACCAGACCGTAATCTGCCTCAGCGGTAAAAAGCGGCCTGAGTACCTGCTGGCAGTAAGCATCAACCCAGGCATGAGCTGCCTGCTGGTGGGTGATCCGCAGGCGCTCGCTCAGACGTTTTACGGCACTCACCAACAGTGAGTCGCCGCCATCTGCCGCCGACTGGGTCAGGGAGACCAGCACATTGGTCTGGCTCTGCGGCTGCTCAAAAAGCAGGTTCTCGCGCAGTACAAACAGGCTTTCTTCCATGATGTTGCCATGAAGATCTTTCAGCCCAGCCCAGCCGTCTTCCTGCATCACACGCAAGCCAGGAAAACGGGTCTGTAACGTCTGCCAGCGTTCTGTCTGTGCCAGAGATGCCAGACGCATTCCGCGTTTTACCTCTTTGACCGTCAGCGTGCGCACAGAGTTGGTCAGGCGCACACTCAGGGAAAATTTGATCATATCGCGGCTGGTGGCGCAGTAGAGCGAACGTGACGAGGTCGTGGGGAGCCAGGGCTGACCTGCTTCACCCAGGTCTCTTATTAGCCCATTAGCCACGAGTTGCTGGCACGCGTCCTGTTGCAGCAAATACGCCGCCTGCCAGGGATGTAACGGGAACAGCCACTGGGTGTCGCTTAACTCACTGAGCAACTGCGGTGCATTCTCTGCAACAAAACGCGTCAATCGCTGTTGCAGGCTCAGGTGCAGGCTGTTACCGGCAATCTGTGATTTATCAACAGCAAACCAACGCAGCGGGAAGCAGGGCGCAACGTCAGGCAGGTAGCGCTGCGCCTCCTGAGCAGTAAACGGCTCGTGAGATTTCGGTGCCGGATGGAAAGCATGCCCCACCAGCAACGCCTGCTCGGCCTGCGCAAAATTCAGCGGTTTATCACGCAGCCTGGGCCAGTCGTAGCGAGCGGCTACGGACTCCAGCGTGTAACGATGACTCTTTACTACGCGCTGGTAGAACACCTCGCAACAGCGGTCCGTCAATGCATGCTGGCGCTGAAGTTTTTCGATAATCAGGCGGGAGAAGGTGGCGAAATCAATCGGCTGTTTCGTGCCTTGAGCGATCAGGTATGCCGGAAAAGTAAACCGATGATGCTGGGTTGGCGAAACATAAGAAATATTAAAGTGT
>JALAGK010000278.1 GCA_022712475.1 Enterobacteriaceae bacterium | reverse complement strand
TTATCTGGATGCATCACTGCTGGTTTTTGTTGAGATAACTCTGAATCGTGGCGCGCCGGATGTATTTGAGCAGTTCAATTCAGCGGTACAGAAACTGGAGGAAATTCAGGAATGCCACCTGGTTTCTGGTGATTTTGACTACCTGCTGAAGACCCGTGTACCGGATATGTCGGCGTATCGTAAGCTGTTAGGGGAAACGCTGCTGCGTCTGCCCGGTGTTAACGACACCCGCACTTACGTCGTCATGGAAGAAGTGAAGCAAAGTAATCGCCTGGTGATTAAGACCCGCTAAACACGGAACAACAGGTGCAAAATCGGCGTAGTTTGATTACACTCCTGTTAATCCATACAGCAACAGCGCCGGGGCGACCCGGCGCTGCTGTCCGTTTTAGCAAAAGGAACCTGGAGAGCCTTTCTTGAGCCAGGAATATACAGAAGATAAAGAAGTCACCATGACAAGGCTTAGCAGTGGACGTCGGCTTTATGAGGCGTTGCTGGTTCTTGTTGCCCTTTTTGCCGTCTACCTGATGGTGGCGCTGCTCAGTTTTAATCCTTCCGACCCGAGTTGGTCGCAGACTGCATGGCATGAACCTATCCATAATCTCGGCGGCATGCCTGGTGCATGGCTTGCCGATACGCTGCTTTTTATATTTGGCGTAATGGCCTACACCATACCCGTTATTATACTCGGGGGGTGTTGGTTTGCCTGGCTGCGGCGTGATAATGACGAATTCATTGATTATTTTGCACTGGCGCTGCGCCTGATTGGTGCACTGGCGCTGGTTGTTTCTGCCTGTGGCCTGGCGGCTATTAACGCGGATGATATCTGGTACTTTGCCTCAGGTGGCGTTATCGGCAGTCTGCTTAGTACCGCGATGATGCCCCTGCTTAACAGCATTGGCGGTACGATTGCGCTACTATGCGTCTGGGCTGCTGGATTAACGTTGTTCACCGGCTGGTCGTGGCTAAACATCGCCGAGAAGATTGGCAGCGTTGTTATGATGGTGCTGACGTTTGCGACAAATCGCACGCGTCGTGACAACACCTGGCAGGATGATGAGTATGAGTACGACGACTATGACGATGAGGACGACAGCGAGGCGCATGAAGTGCCGCGCGAGTCTCGCCGTGAACGTTTGCTGAAGATGGCGCGCCTGCGCCGCCAGCGCATAGCCGAAAAGTTTGTTAACCCTGTTGCACGTAAAACCGATGCGGCTTTGTTTTCTGGTAAGCGTATGGATGATGCGGACGATCCGCTTTTTGTCTCTCCACGCGCTGTCGCCGCACCGGACGATGTCCTGTTTTCCGGCAATCGCGTTACGCAACAGGCACCCGAAGATATCCATGATCCACTGCTCAGCGGCCATTCTGTTACCGCGCCGGTAGCACACCAGCCCTGGGTGGAGACTGCGGGCGAGGCATCTGTTATGCCGCAGGTTCAAATGCCAGCCCCTGAGGCCGAGCCATCTGTTGTTTGGGAGCCTGCGCCGACCACCTCCACACCGGAGCCGCAACTGGCACCTGCCCCTGAAAATTATGTGCATGGCGTGCATAGCGCTTCACCAGTGCATCCGCAAAATAATCTCCAGGGCGCCGCGTCGGTACCTGCACAAAATAGCGCACAAGAAAGTGCAGCTCAGTCTTACTCCCATGCACCTTACGGTGAACCGCCAGAAGCTTACACTACAGCCTCCCAGACTGTACCGCCCGCGTGGGCACCACAGCCCGTTACGGCGCAGAGGCAGGATACAGTTGTAGAGCAAACACCGTTTACGTCCGCACCGCAGCCATTTGAGGCAGTGCCAGCGCAACACTCTGGCACAGAGGTACAACAACCTACTGCTGGGGCTTTTGCTTCCCAGTCAGAGCCTATTAGTGAACCTGAAAAGCCAGGGCGCCCGCCACTTTATTATTTTGAAGAAGTAGAAGAGAAGCGCGCGCGTGAACGTGAGCAGTTGGCAGCCTGGTACCAGCCAGTGCCGGACGAGGTAACGCTTACGCAAAATGCACGCGCGTCTTCCTCTTCCTTACCTTCAGATATTCCGACGCCCGGCCTCAGCGGTACAGCCGCTGCAGTTGAAGGGGCGTTTTCTGAACAAACGGCCATTGAAGCGGCCAAAGCTGCCGCTGTTGCAGCGCCAGTATTTACCGCCGCTGCAGCACCACGTGCACAGGTTAAAGAAGGTATAGGCCCGCAGTTGCCGCGCCCAAATCGTGTTCGTGTACCGACCCGTCGTGAACTGGCCTCATCGGCGTTTGGCATTAAGCTACCTTCGCAACGTATGGCCGAGGAGCGTGAGCGCCAGGAAGCCAGCTTGAGAATGGCGCAACAAACAGCACACCTTAGCGATGAAGAGGCGGAGGCTTTTGAGCAGGATGAACTGGGGCGTCAGTTTGCTGCTACGCAGCAGCAACGCTACGGCGAAGATTACCAGCATGAACAGGCTGCTGAACCCGAAGACGGTGAGTTTGCCGATGAGCATGACGAGTTGGCACGCCAGTTTGCGCAAAGTCAGCAGACACGTTATGGCGCGCAGCAGCAGGTAGCGGAACCTGTTGTGACTCCATCGGCAGAGCAACATCCCTATCAACCAGCTCAGGCACAGCAGCCCGGTTATCAGACTGTACAGCCACAGTATCAACCGGCTCAGTCTCCACAGGCAGTCCATCAGCCTGTGCAGCCTCAGTACCAGCCGGTTCAATCTCAACAGCCAGGCTATCAGCCTACGCAGCAGCAGCGGCCGGTTCAGCAACAACAGCCAGGTTATCAGCCTGCGCAGCCGCAATATCAACAGCCTGTGCAGCAGCAGCCAGCTCAGTCTCCCCAGCCCGGCTATCAGACGGTACAGCCGCAGTATCAACCGACTCAGGCCCAGCAACCGGGTTATCAACCTGTACAGCCGCAACAGTATCAACCGGCTCAGGCTCAGCAGCCGGGCTATCAGTCTGTGCAGCCGTCGCAGTATCAACCGGCCCAGGTTCACCAGCCGGACTACCCGCCTGCACAGCCGCAGTATCAGCCAGCTCAACCACAGCAGCCTGTGCAGCCGCAACTGCAGGCCGCTCAGCCTCAGGGGTATGCGCCCACTCAGGCCGCTTCGCAGCTACAGCCGTCAGTCGCACAGCCAAAAGACAGTCTGATCCACCCATTTCTGATGCGTAACGGTGACGATCGTTCCATGATCAAACCCACTACGCCGCTGCCGTCGCTGGATCTGTTAACGTCGCCACCTGCCGAAGTGGAGCCGGTGGATACCTTTGCACTCGAGCAGATGGCGCGTCTGGTGGAAGCTCGTCTGGCCGATTTTCGTATTAAGGCCGATGTAGTGAATTATTCACCGGGTCCGGTCATTACTCGCTTTGAGCTGAACCTGGCGCCGGGTGTGAAGGCAGCACGTATCTCTAACCTGTCCCGTGACCTGGCGCGTTCGCTGTCAACCGTTGCGGTGCGCGTAGTCGAAGTCATTCCAGGCAAGCCTTATGTCGGACTGGAGTTGCCGAACAAGAAACGCCAGACCGTTTATCTGCGTGAAGTGCTGGATTGCCAGAAGTTTCGTGATAACCCCTCACCGCTGACGGTGGTGCTGGGTAAAGATATTGCCGGGGAACCGGTTGTGGCTGACTTACAGAAAATGCCGCACCTGCTGGTCGCAGGGACAACTGGTTCGGGTAAATCGGTGGGGGTCAACGCCATGATCCTCAGCATGCTTTATAAAGCGACGCCGGAAGAAGTGCGCTTTATTATGATCGACCCGAAAATGCTGGAGCTTTCTGTCTATGAAGGCATCCCACATCTGCTGACTGAAGTCGTCACCGACATGAAAGATGCAGCCAATGCGCTGCGCTGGAGTGTTAATGAAATGGAGCGTCGCTACAAGCTGATGTCGGCGCTGGGCGTGCGTAATCTTGCTGGTTATAACGAACGTGTAATGGAAGCAGAGCGCATGGGCCGCCCAATTCCGGATCCGTTCTGGAAACCGGGTGACAGTATGGATGTAGCCCATCCGGTGCTTGAAAAGCTTCCTTACATTGTGGTGCTGGTTGATGAATTTGCCGACCTGATGATGACCGTTGGTAAAAAAGTGGAAGAGCTTATCGCTCGCCTGGCGCAAAAGGCGCGTGCTGCCGGCATCCATCTGGTACTGGCAACCCAGCGTCCGTCCGTTGATGTTATCACTGGCCTGATTAAAGCTAACATCCCGACGCGTATTGCGTTTACCGTATCGAGCAAAATCGACTCGCGTACCATCCTTGATCAGGGTGGCGCAGAGTCGCTGCTCGGTATGGGGGATATGCTCTACTCTGGGCCAAACTCAACCACGCCTGTGCGTGTGCATGGCGCATTTGTTCGTGACCAGGAAGTGCATGCGGTGGTGCAGGACTGGAAAGCGCGTGGGCGCCCACAGTATGTTGAAGGTATCACCTCTGATGCTGAAAGCGAGGGCGGTACGGGTAGTTTTGACGGTGACGAGGAGTTGGACCCACTGTTTGACCAAGCGGTGTCGTTTGTGGTTGAAAAACGTAAAGCCTCTATCTCCGGTGTGCAGCGTCAGTTCCGTATTGGGTATAACCGTGCCGCGCGTATTATTGAGCAGATGGAAGCACAGGGTATCGTTAGCCCGCAGGGCCACAACGGCAACCGTGAGGTGCTGGCACCGCCGCCATTTGAATAATCCACACGTATTGTAAAGAACAGTAACCAGCGGAAAACTCAGTCTTTTCCGCTGTCTATACAGGCATATTCAGGCCACATTGTTTGTCTCAGGCCCCGTCAGGGGCCGTTGCATAAGGGAACATTATGAAAAAGATTGCGATTGCCTGTGCCTTATTTTCCTCCTTGGCAGTCAGCCAGGCATGGGCTGACGCTGCCAGTGCGCTGAAAAGCCGTCTGGACAAGGTCAACAGTTTCCACGCCAGCTTCACACAGAAAGTCACCGATGCAGGTGGTGCTGCCGTTCAGGAAGGTCAGGGGGACCTGTGGGTAAAGCGCCCGAATCTTTTTAACTGGCACATGACTCAACCTGATGAAAGTGTGCTGGTCTCTGATGGTAAAACTCTGTGGTTCTACAACCCGTTTGTTGAGCAGGCAACGGCCACCTGGCTGAAAGACGCTACCAGCAACACGCCGTTTATGTTGATTGCCCGCAACCAGGCCAGTGACTGGCAGCAGTACAACATCAATCAGGCCGGTGACAGCTTTGAACTGACGCCTAAAAGTGGTGGCGGTAACCTCAAGCAGTTCACAATTAATGTCAGCAGCAACGGTACCATCAACCAGTTCAGTGCCATTGAGCAGGACGGCCAGCAAAGTAGCTATACGCTGAAAACGCAGCAGAATGGTGCCGTTGATGCGGCCAAATTCAAATTTACTCCGCCACAGGGCGTGACGGTGGACGACCAACGTCAGTGAGGTTTGAGTGAGTAACCTGTCGCTCGATTTTTCCGAAAACAGCTTCCAGCCTCTGGCCGCGCGCATGCGGCCAGAAAATCTTGCTCAGTATATCGGCCAGCAGCACCTGCTGGCGCCGGGCAAACCTCTGCCGAAGGCCATTGAGGCCGGACACCTGCACTCTATGATCCTCTGGGGACCTCCCGGCACGGGTAAAACGACGCTGGCCGAAGTGATTGCTCGCTATGCCGACGCAGACGTTGAGCGTATTTCGGCTGTGACGTCGGGCGTGAAGGAGATTCGGGAAGCAATCGAGCGGGCGCGCCAGAATCGTAACGCAGGTAGACGCACCATTCTGTTTGTGGACGAAGTGCATCGCTTTAACAAAAGCCAGCAGGATGCTTTTCTGCCACATATTGAAGACGGTACGATTACCTTTATTGGCGCGACCACCGAAAACCCGTCGTTTGAGCTCAATTCCGCACTGCTGTCGCGCGCGCGGGTTTATCTTCTGAAATCTCTCACCGTTGAAGATATTGAAACGGTACTAAAGCAGGCAATGGAGGATAAAGCGCGCGGCTACGGCAGCCAGGATATTGTGTTACCTGATGAAACGCGGCGCGCCATTGCCGAACTAGTGAATGGCGATGCACGCCGGGCGCTTAATACGCTGGAAATGATGGCCGATATGGCTGACATTGACGATGCCGGCAAACGGGTGCTCAAGCCAGCGCTGCTGACTGAAATCGCGGGTGAGCGTAGCGCTCGATTTGATAACAAAGGCGACCGGTTTTACGATCTTATCTCGGCCGTGCATAAATCTGTGCGTGGTTCATCGCCTGACGGTGCACTGTACTGGTATGCGCGAATCATCAGCGCTGGTGGCGATCCGCTTTATGTTGCACGTCGCTGCCTGGCGATAGCTTCTGAAGATATTGGTAACGCCGATCCCCGCGCCATGCAGGTAGCGATTGCCGCCTGGGACTGTTTCACGCGGGTAGGGCCGGCAGAAGGCGAAAGGGCTATTGCGCAGGCGCTGGTATATCTGGCCTGTGCGCCTAAGAGTAACGCCGTGTATACGGCTTTTAAAGCAGCCATGGCTGATGCCCGCGAGCGTCCGGATTATGATGTCCCTGTGCATTTGCGAAACGCGCCGACGAAGCTCATGAAAGAAATGGGCTACGGTCAGGAGTATCGTTACGCACATGATGAGCCGAATGCGTATGCTGCCGGCGAGCGTTATTTGCCCCCGGAAATCGCCGAAACACGCTATTACTACCCCACATCCAGAGGACTGGAAGGCAAGATTGGTGAAAAGCTCGCCTGGCTCGCTGAACAGGATCAAAATAGCCCGACAAAACGCTACCGCTGATGCGGGCGTTGCGGTAAGGTTACAAGACGTTTCAGTCCGGGCGGTGAGGAGAGTTGCCGCTCAGGTACCTGAAAAGAACACGACTTAACGCGACCGCGGGCTGTGGTCGCGTTTCCATTTATTATTCGATAAGCACAGGATAAGCATGCTCGATCCCAATCTGCTGCGTAACGAGCCAGACGCAGTCGCTGAAAAACTGGCACGCCGGGGCTTTAAGCTGGATGTTGATAAGCTGCGCGCGCTCGAAGAGCGTCGCAAAGTGCTGCAGGTCAAAACAGAAAACCTGCAGGCGGATCGTAACGCACGATCGAAATCCATCGGCCAGGCGAAAGCGCGCGGCGAAGATATTGAACCGCTGCGTCTGCAGGTCAATCAGCTGGGCGAAGATCTGGATACGGCGAAAGCCGAGCTGGACGAGCTGCTCAAGGAAATCCGCGATTACGCACTGACCATTCCTAACATTCCGGATGACTGCGTACCCGTAGGTAAAGACGAAAACGACAACGTTGAAGTCAGCCGTTGGGGGACACCGCGTACTTTTGATTTTGAGGTTCGCGATCATGTGACACTGGGTGAAATGCATGCCGGGTTGGACTTTGCGGCGGCGGTTAAGCTGACGGGGTCGCGTTTTGTGGTGATGAAAGGGCAGATTGCCCGCATGCACCGCGCGCTGGCGCAGTTTATGCTGGATTTGCACACCGAACAGCACGGCTACAGTGAAAACTATGTGCCTTACCTGGTTAACCACGACACGCTGTATGGTACAGGTCAGTTGCCGAAGTTTGCCGGTGACCTGTTCCACACCCGTCCGCTGGAAGAAGAGTCCGATAGCAGCAATTATGCGCTGATCCCTACGGCCGAAGTGCCGCTGACTAACCTGGTACGCGACGAGATCCTTGAAGAAGAAGCGCTGCCAATCAAAATGACGGCACACACGCCATGCTTCCGCTCTGAAGCCGGCTCTTACGGGCGTGATACCCGTGGCCTTATTCGTATGCACCAGTTCGATAAAGTGGAAATGGTGCAGATAGCGAACCCGGACCACTCCATGGACGCGCTGGAAGAGATGACCGGTCATGCTGAGAAAGTACTCCAGCTACTCAATCTGCCGTACCGTAAAATCATTCTTTGCACGGGCGATATGGGCTTTGGTGCCTGCAAAACCTATGACCTGGAAGTGTGGGTACCGGCGCAGAACACCTACCGCGAGATTTCTTCCTGTTCCAACGTGGGAGATTTCCAGGCGCGCCGTATGCAGGCTCGTTGTCGTAGCAAGGCGGATAAGAAAACCCGCCTGGTGCACACGCTCAACGGTTCTGGCCTGGCGGTAGGTCGCACGCTGGTTGCGGTGCTGGAGAACTACCAGCAGGCTGACGGACGCATCGAAGTGCCTGAGGTGCTGCGTCCGTATATGAACGGTCTCGAATACATTGGCTGATTCCGTCAGCGATGAGAAAAGCGCCCTGACGGGCGCTTTTTTTATGTCACTCACTGGCTACATTTTTGATAACCAGCTGACAAAGGCAATCGAATACCTAAGGCACCCACCCCTCTCTCGTGACCAAAACTGATTAAAAGGCAACCGCTGGCATGCACTTACTCCAGCAAATGGCTGGCACTTCCCGTGTTAAATTCCACCTTGAGATAAACCACGCTGTGCGCATTACGAACCTTGAAAATGGTGGCTTTCGCGTTGGTTACTGATAAGCCATATCAACGAATACAGCACACTTTCTGCGCTTTTTTTGCTCATTTTCCTTTCCACGGCAGAGATGTCCGGTTGTATATCTATTTATATACTGAGCGGTTTCAGGCATGAATTCAGAATGGTTACCTGAATAATTGTGATAAAGCGCGAACTATTCTCGGGTGAATTGATGTCTGACAATGTTAATTACCTCTTAGGAGGTAACATTCTGCGCGTGAGGGAGTAGGGAGCTCATCAATAAACATCCGTTAACGGATAACCCAGTATCACTCCTTTCTATTTTTAGGTGACGCAGTCGCGTCCCACCTTTTCCTGTAAGCAATGAGTGTGTCGTTATGAAACAAAATCCCCCCGACGCAATTCTGGCGGCGGAGGTTAGCCGCCGTTCGTTGGTGAAAAATACCACCTTGTGCGGACTTGCTGCCGCCAGCGGTACGTTGAGCCTGCCGTTCTCCCATGGCGTCTTCGCTGCCGATAATTCGTCACAGCAGCAGCCTGAAAAAATCGTCTGGAGCGCCTGTACCGTTAACTGTGGCAGCCGCTGCCCGCTGCGTATGCACGTGGTTGACGGTGAAATCAAATATGTCGAGACCGATAATACCGGCGATGATGACTACGAAGGTTTGCACCAGGTCCGCGCCTGCCTGCGCGGGCGTTCTATGCGCAGACGTGTCTACAATCCCGACCGCCTGAAGTACCCAATGAAGCGCGTGGGTAAGCGTGGCGAAGGTAAGTTTGAGCGCATCTCCTGGGAGGAGGCGTACGACACCATCGCCAGCAATATGAAGCGCCTGATTAAAGACTATGGTAATGAATCCATTTACCTCAACTACGGCACCGGTACCCTCGGCGGTACAATGACCCGCTCCTGGCCGCCGGGCAAAACACTGATTGCACGTCTGATGAACTGCTGCGGCGGTTATCTCAACCACTATGGCGACTATTCAACAGCACAGATTGCTGAAGGCCTGAACTATACCTACGGCGGTTGGGCAGACGGTAATCGCCCGACTGACATAGAAAATAGCCAGCTTGTGGTGTTCTTTGGCAATAATCCCGG
>JALAGK010000277.1 GCA_022712475.1 Enterobacteriaceae bacterium | reverse complement strand
CTGTTACATAGCCCGCATCAGCCGCCGCAAGCGCTGCTGCGTCGAGCGCTGCGCCAACACCAGCAGCGACACGCTCAATATCGTTACGGCTTTCAAACAGCGGCCAGCTACTTGATGCAACGCTGCCAGTAGTGTCTGAGGTTACCGCTGTCGAGCTGGCCGTTGGGATTATTGCGCCTGACACACTCGCGGCGGTGGCAACAGAGCTAATCGCAGTTTCGTCGGCCAGTAGCTGCGGCGCGCGCGGTGTAATATCCGCGCTGTTTTCGGCATCAATGGCCTGCGTCAATACGCCAGACGCCGCCCGCGCCTGAGCAGCGAGCGTGCCGGTGCTGGCAACGTGGAATAACAGGGCGACGTTGTCGGTAGCGGCGGCGGGGATGTGAGTAACATCAATGCCCGTTTTGCGCTTGTTTAAGTGAATCCCGAGCCGCTCGTATGCACGAAACGCGGTTGACGCGTCGCAGATATTCGACAGCCCGGACAGTGCACCGAGCACACTTGCAGCCAGAAGCGCGGGGGCATTCAGCATTCCCTGCGCTGACCCTTTAGCTGCTGCGAGCGCGCCGAGTAACTGATTAACATCACTCAGGACCCCGATGTTCTCAACCGCATCATAGACATCATCAAAAACGCCAGTAATGGCATTGAGCACAGCCGTCGCACCTGCCGTTCCTTGCTGAACAGTCTGCCACGCGCCGGTGAGCGTATCGCCCAGGCTGCCAAGCAACGAATCATGCTGATTCACTACGGCGTTCGCCGTGTCCGCGCTGGCCTGTGGTGCGTTATCCGTGGCAGCGGGGTAAACGGTGATCGTGAATTCATAAATGCCGCTTTCGTCGGCGCTGCTGCGGCATTCAAATGAATCAACAACAACCTGCTGCGTACCAAATTCCGGGTGCACCAGCTCTGCGCTACCTGCTGCCTCCAGCGCGTCAATTAGTGCGTCGCGCTGCGTGCTGGCGTTGCTCCCGAGCACAACAGCAGTAAATGTACGCTCACGCAACTTGCGGCCCAGGTCATTTGCGCCGCCTGTATCGCGAAGCGGGTACTCGCGTTTAACGATACGACGCCCGCCGCTCTGTTTCTGCTCGCGATAAACAAGGAAGGATACACCGCGCAGGCTACCTGCGCCGGTGACCGTGCCGCGCAGGCCGAGCGCATCACGCGTGCTGTTAATCGTTGCAACAGTGCTATCAAACATGCGTTAAAACCCCGGCATAAAGTTTGGGCCGGTATAGAGGTTCAGGCCCAGCCCGGACTCGTTGACTGTCGTGCTGGTCACCCGCAACCCGTCCGGGAGTTCCAGCCTGATTCGCGCATCTGCCGCAATTTTTTGCTCCTGCGGTGGCGGTGGTGGCGGTGCCGGGTCTATGCTGTCCCATTTGCTGTATAAATCAGCCACAAACCCGCCGAGATATTCACCAACAACCGTCCCCAGGGCGCTACCGGCCATTGTGCCAATCGGCCCGGCCAGCGAACCGATAGCACCACCGGCCCACATGCCAGCCGTACTGCCGACCGCAGCCCCTTTATCGTGTGTGCTGACATCATCACTGAGCAAAGTCGGTGCCAGCATGACAGCGCTCATTGCGCGACTACCCGCAAGCCGTCCCACGCCACCGCCAACTTTGCCAATGACACCCAGCGCCTTAGAGCCTTTGGCTGACAGCCATTTCCCCGCCGTTCCGGCCCAGCCTGCTGCCGCTTTACCCGCTCCGGTTGCTGCCTGCCAGCCCCTTGACGCGACGCGCCCAATCGCACCGGCACCGCCTGAAATCAGACCACCCGCACCACTGAACAGTCGGGAGAACACTCCCGCTTTTTTAGGCAGTGCGGCGGGCAAGGCTGGCGTTCGGGCAACCGGCACGCGACGGCGCGAACCACGGCCCGGCCCGCGCTTGCGACGACCATCACCCGCGTAAACATCACCACCGGCACCACCCATGCCACCAGCAGGCCAGTTAACGACAAAAACGTGTTGCACTAACTGTGGAGAGGGGATAACACCGGGCAGGCCCGGACCACCGCCAGTACCGCGACGGCGATTGCGCCACCACTGATAACCACGGTACGGAGCGGTCGTCATTCGCCACGCCGGGCGCACAATGCCTGCACTCAGTCGCAGCGCTTTGTTAGCCAGCCAGACACCGCCAATGACCTTAGCCAGTGTTTTGAGGCTGACGATATTGTCATCAACCCACGCCAGCGCATCCCGGCCCGCCTTAAGTGCACTCCACGCCTGGCGTGCGCCGCTCTGAATCGCGTCAAACGTTGAGTTAAACCGTGCAGCGAGGCGGTCAGTAATGCGGTCCAGTTCACTTATGCCCTGGGTGTTCGGCTTGCTGACTCGCTCATACCAGGACAGGACGCCGCGCAGTGAATTTTTGAGGCGCTCAAACGGCCCCTTGTTCATCAGCTTATCGGCGAACCCTTCCCACACATCGCCCATCTGTGCGGTGAGGCCGGTCCATGAGTTCATGGCGTTACCCTGCGCACCTTTTGCCTCGTCAGATAACGCCCTGAAAAGCTCCTGAATGGATTTTGGACCCAACTTGCCCTTTGTGCCCTGGTCGCGCACTTCCTGCTGTGTCTTGCCGAGACGATTAGCCAGCGTCTCATAAACGTTGATGCCGTACCCGGTGAGCAGGTTTGCATCTGCGGCGGTGATTTGCTGACGGGCAAACATCTGTTTGAGCTGCAACGATGCACCCTGCGCCGCGTTTAAATCCCAGCCTTTCAGCGCCCCCTGGTCCTGCAACATCGTGATAAAGCCCTTCACCTGGCCGTCACTCATCCCGAACGCTTTCGATGAGGTGAATTCCTGCATGACGCCGGTCAGACCCCATGTGCTGTCCTGGGCATTCTGAATCGCCCAGTCCATCATGGCTTTTGCGTGGGCCTTATCGCCCTTGTAAAGGGAGTTCAGGGCAATGCGCTGGTTTTCTCTGGTCGCGGCGATATCAATGAAGAATTTTTTTGCGGTAAAGCCAGCGCCGGTAAGGCCGAGTGCGCCTGCCGCCATCCCACGGAATGCGCCGGTTGCTTTAGCGCCGAGT
>JALAGK010000276.1 GCA_022712475.1 Enterobacteriaceae bacterium | reverse complement strand
GCTGTCGGCAACCTGAATCAATTCTTCCACACTCAAATCTGGCGCAATCTTTACAGCCAGCGGAACATATTTATGGTGGGTTTGCTGCAATTCCTGCTGCTTATTTTTTAACGCGCTAAGCAGGTCATCAAGGGCTTCACCATACTGCAACGAACGCAGACCCGGCGTATTGGGTGAGGAGATGTTTATCGCGATATAACCCGCGTAGGGATAGACTTTTTCCATACAAATCAGATAGTCATCTTTTCCCTGCTCGACTGGCGTATCTTTGTTCTTACCAATATTAATGCCAAGAATACCGTTAAAATGCGCCTTTTTGACGTTCTCGACCAGGTTATCCACACCAAGATTATTAAAGCCCATACGGTTGATTAACCCTTCGGCCTCTACCAGGCGGAACAAGCGGGGCTTATCATTACCCAACTGCGCACGCGGCGTCACAGTGCCTATCTCAATGGCACCAAACCCCATTGCGCCGAACGCATCAATGCACTCGCCGTCTTTATCCAGGCCAGCCGCCAGCCCAAGCGGGTTTTTAAAGGTCAGCCCCATACAAGTCACCGGTTTGTCCGGCACATTCTGACGCACCAGCCACTCCAGCGGGGTACCCGCCACGCGACGTAGTTGCTGAAAAGTCATTTCATGGGCGCGCTCGGGATCGAGCTGAAAAAGGGCTTTGCGAACGAACGGATAGTACATGAACTCTCCCTGGATTCCGGTGGGTAAACCGGGGCCGTATTATTCAGCAATGCGCGCCGAAAGTGAATTGACATGTCGCAAAAAAAGCGTCGCAGCCTGCTTCTGGCGGTCTTAATTATGCATAAAGTGGCAAACCTCCTGCAAAAAAAGCATTTAATCCCGCGTCACGGCTCTGCCACTATCAAACCGTTATCAATGCCACAAAAAATCATATAAATGGTTATAAGGAGCCACCATGCGAGTGATTACGCTTGCCGGAAGCCCGCGCTACCCTTCCCGCTCCAGCGCCCTGCTGGAATATGCCCGTGAAAAGTTAAGCGCGCAGAAAATTGAGGTATGTCACTGGCATGTACAAAATTTTGTTCCTGAAGACCTGCTTTATGCGCGTTTTGACAGCCCGGCGCTGCTGGCGCTGAGTGAACAGCTGCGGGAAGCCGACGGGATGATTGTCGCCACGCCGGTTTATAAAGCGTCTTTTTCGGGTGTGCTGAAAACGCTGTTAGACCTGCTCCCGGAAAGAGCGCTGGACAATAAAGTGGTGCTGCCACTCGCCACGGGCGGCAGCATTGGCCACATGCTGGCGGTGGACTATGCGCTCAAACCGGTGCTGAACGCGCTCAAAGCCCAGGAAATACTGCACGGCGTTTTTGCTGATGATAGCCAGATAGAAGACTACCAGCATCGCGCTCGTTTCTCGCCGCTGCTGCAACAGCGTCTCGATACAGCGCTGGAGGTGTTCTTACAAGCGTTGCAACGCCACGACAACCGCCAGCCCAGCGTTTCGGGAGTTGTCCATGCTTAATGGTCTCAAACAGCACGTGGTCTGGCTTACGCTCTTAGGCGCACTCAGTTTGAGCGCAAAAGCCACAACCCCGGCGCCCCCCTCGGAACTGCGCATCGGCTATCAGAAAGGCGCAGTTGGCATGGTGCTGACAAAAAGCCACCGCCTGCTGGAGCAAAAGTGGCCAGACACACGCGTTACCTGGGTGGAATTCCCGGCGGGTCCGCAACTGCTGGAGGCACTTAACGTCGGCAGTATTGATTTAGGCGGCACGGGAGATATACCTCCTATCTTTGCGCAGGCAGCAGGCGCAGACCTGCTGTATGTTGGCGCGGAACCCGCTAAGCCACTCGCTGAAGTGATTCTGGTGGCAAAGGAAAGCCCTGTTAAACGCGTGTCTGACCTCAAAGGTAAGAAAGTGGCGTTCCAGAAAGGCTCCAGCTCCCATAACCTGCTGCTGCGCGCGCTACAGCAGGCCGGGCTCAGCTTCAGTGATATCCAGCCGGTCTACCTGACGCCTGCCGATGCCCGGGCCGCCTTTCAACAACATAATGTTGATGCCTGGGCTATCTGGGATCCGTATTATTCCGCCGCCCTTGAACAGGGTGGCGTGCGCGTGCTGACCGACGGGCGTACCCTGAACCTTACGGGTTCGTTCTATCTGGCCGAGCGCCGCTGGACTGAAAAGCACGCCGCTTTTTTACAGCAGGTGCTGGCAACGTTCAGCCAGGCCGATGGCCTCACCCACAGCGACAAACCGCAGAGTATCAAACTGCTGTCGCAGACGATTGGTCTGCCCGAGAGTGTGATTACCCGCTACCTGCAACACCGCCCGCAAATGACTATCACGCCCGTCAGTGCCGACATCGCCGCTCGCCAGCAGCAAACCGCGGATTTATTTTACAGTAACCGCCTGTTGCCGAAAAAAATCGATATCCGCCAACGCATCTGGCAACCCGCCGCGAATGCAGGGGGAAAATCATGAGCCTGAACCGATTCTGGTTTCTGCCAGTTCATAACACTGCACTGACCGACACTCACAGCGTATTTTCTGCGGCAATCCCCATTGCAGCAAATCACATCCGCAAGGGCGTACCGATGTGTACATCGCCATATGGTCATGCCAGCCATCGCACACTCGCAGGACACGGCCCTCACCAACATTTTTCCTGGATAACATCGCGCAGCGTTGAGGAGGAAGGATGAAACAACATTCGCAACCCTGGCTAAACCGCCTTACCCCGTGGCTGCTACCGCTAGTTCTGCTGGCACTTTGGCAGCTCGCCTCATCGCAGGGCTGGATTGCCAGCCGGGTATTTCCATCGCCAGAAGGCGTCGCTCGTGCCTTCTGGACACTGTTCGTTAGCGGCGACCTGGCACATCACCTTGCTATCAGTAGCTGGCGCGCACTGCTTGGCTTTGCCATTGGCGGTACCATCGGCTTGGTGCTCGGACTGATAAGTGGGTTGTCGCGCCTTGGTGAACGACTGCTGGATACCTCGGTTCAGATGCTGCGCAACGTGCCGCATCTGGCATTAATCCCGCTGGTTATTCTTTGGTTTGGCATCGACGAAACCGCCAAAGTATTCCTGGTCGCGCTGGGCACGCTGTTTCCGATTTATATCAATACCTGGCACGGTATTCGCAATATCGACCAGGGGCTGCTGGAAATGGCGAGAAGCTACGGGTTGTCGGGCTTTAGCTTGTTTGCACAGGTCATTCTGCCCGGCGCGCTGCCATCAATTATGGTTGGCGTGCGCTTTGCGCTCGGGCTGATGTGGCTGACGCTGATTGTAGCCGAAACCATTTCTGCTAACGCCGGTATTGGTTATCTGGCCATGAACGCACGCGAGTTTTTGCAGACTGATATCGTAGTTGTCGCCATTCTGCTCTATGCCCTGCTCGGCAAACTTGCAGATGTGAGTGCCCAGCTGCTGGAACGGCGCTGGCTGCGCTGGAACCCGGCCTATTTTCAACAGGAGGCGCTATGAATACCGCGCGACTGACACCAGGACTGCCGTTGTTGCTTAACCACATCAGCAAACGCTATGGCGAAAAAACGATCCTTAATGAACTGGATTTACATATTCCGGCCGGGCAGTTTGTTGCGGTGGTGGGCCGCAGCGGCGGAGGTAAAAGCACGCTGTTACGCCTGCTGGCCGGGCTAGAACCTGCCAGTGGAGGAGAAATTCTGGCTGGTAACGCACCGCTTGCGACGGCGCAGGAAGAAACGCGTCTGATGTTTCAGGAGGCGCGACTGCTGCCATGGAAATCAGTTATCGATAATGTCGGTCTTGGGCTTAAAGGGGACTGGAAAGCCGCTGCAATGCAGGCGCTTGCGGCCGTGGGCCTTGCAAACCGCGCCAGTGAATGGCCCGCCGCGCTTTCCGGTGGTCAGAAACAACGTGTGGCGCTGGCACGGGCGCTAATCCATCGCCCTGCTCTGCTGCTGCTTGATGAACCACTTGGTGCGCTGGATGCACTGACGCGCATTGAGATGCAGGAGCTTATTGTCTCACTGTGGCAGGAACACGCTTTTACCGTGTTACTGGTGACCCACGATGTGAGTGAAGCGGTGGCAATGGCCGACCGGGTGCTGCTGATTGAAGACGGCAAAATCGGGCTGGATTTAACAGTTGATCTCACGCGTCCACGGCGTGTGGGGTCAGCCCGACTCGCTGAGCTGGAAGGCCAGGTGCTGGCTCGCGTCATGCAACGAGGGAAAAGCGAAGACCCGGAGCGTAAAACGCGGGTGGGATAACGCGATTGCGCCTCACCGCACGCAACGTTTACAACAGCCATAAAAAAGGGCGAGCCTCGACCAGACATCGAGACTCGCCCTGTTGGCTTTGCGCGTTACGCCAGCGCTTTAGTCACTTTCTCAAACAAGTCGCCGGAGAGATTTGGCAGCGCTTTAAGCTGCTCCAGCGCCGCACGCATCAGCTGCTGGCGCTTCTCATCATAGCGCTTAAGGCGAATGAGCGGTTCAATCAGACGTGACGCCACCTGCGGGTTGCGACTGTTAAGTTCAGTCAGCATTTCCACCAGGAACTGATAACCACTGCCGTCCAGCGCGTGGAAAGCCGCCGGGTTGGCGCTCACAAACGCGCCAATCAGCGAGCGAACCCGGTTCGGGTTGCTCATGGAGAAGGAACGATGGTTGAGCAGTTTGCGCACATTTGCCAGCACATCTTCCGCCGGGCTGGTGGCCTGCAAAATAAACCATTTATCCATCACCAGACCATCCTGATGCCATTTTTCATCGTATTGCGCCATCAGCGCATCGGCGCAGGGAAGTTCAGCGGCAACCGCCGCAGAAAGCGCCGCCATCGCGTCCGTCATGTTATCCGCGTCGCGATATTGCACCGTCACCAGCGCCTCGGCCAGTTGCGGTTCATCAAAAGCCAGATAGCGCAGGCAGACATTGCGCAGCGCACGCTTGCCAATATCGCCGTGATCTACACGATAAGCCCCGACCGCCATCGCATTATAAACCGCCAGCAGTTCGTCAGCGAGTTCGTGCGCCAACGCGCAGGTCAGTGCATTGTGTACAGCGGCAATCGCCAGCGGATCGATAATGTCAAACAGCTCAGCAATTTCACTTTGCGACGGCAACGTCATTATCTCCGCCGCCAGTGCCGGGTCGATATGTTCATCGAGCAATATGGCACGGAAGGCATCTGCTACGTGCTGAGGAAGCGTCAGCGGCTGTCCAGCCTGCTGGCGCGCCACATTCAGCTTAATAGCGGTCGCCAGCAGACTCTGCGCGGCATCCCAGCGTGAGAAGTCGTTTCGCGCGTGGCGCATGAGGAACGTGAGCTGCGCGTCACTCCAGTTGTATTCAAGCTTCACGGGTGCCGAAAACTCACGCAGCAGTGACGGCACCGGCTGGAAGTAAACATTGTCAAAAACGAACGTCTGCTCCTTCTGGGTCACGTTGAGCACATGGTGTACCGGATGGCCATTGTGCTGTAGCGGGATGACCTTACCGTCGTTGTCGTAAAGCTCAATATCAAACGGAATATGCAGCGGCAGCTTTTCTGAACCATCGGCTGTGGGCGGTGTGCGTTGACTCACGGTGAGCGTGTACTGTTCAGTTTGTGGGTCATAATCATCCTGCACCGTGACAATCGGCGTACCGGACTGACTGTACCAGCGGCGAAAATGCGACAGGTCGATATTGGACGCATCTTCCATCGCCTGCACGAAGTCGTCACAGGTCGCGGCACTGCCGTCGTGGCGCTCAAAGTAAAGCTGCATCCCTTTCTGGAAGTTTGCTTCACCAAGTAATGTGTGCAGCATACGAATAACTTCTGCGCCTTTTTCATACACCGTGAGAGTGTAGAAGTTGTTCATCTCAATGACCATTTCCGGGCGAATCGGGTGCGCCATTGGGCTTGCATCTTCGGCAAACTGCATACCGCGCATAGTACGCACGTTGCTGATGCGATTAACGGCCCGTGAACCGAGATCGGAGCTGAACTCCTGGTCGCGAAATACCGTCAAACCTTCTTTAAGACTCAACTGGAACCAGTCACGGCAGGTGACGCGGTTACCGGTCCAGTTATGGAAATATTCGTG
>JALAGK010000275.1 GCA_022712475.1 Enterobacteriaceae bacterium | reverse complement strand
GCCGACGTCTGTTTTCGTATTGAGCTGCCAGCCCGGACAACAAGCAGGAATGAATGAAAAAAACGATGACTAAGGCAGCATGGCGTGCAGTGATGAACGGCGTGCGACGTATTTTGTTGCCGTCAGCGCTGCTGCTGACGGGATGTGTGACAAGTGAGCCGGTGGATGTTGCACAGATTAAACCTGAGGTCGTAACGCCCGAACAGCAGCTTGCTGACTATCGCAATGTGGACTGCGGTGCGCTGTGGCAAATCAAAGGCCAGGCGGCGGAAGAGAATCCACTTTACTGGCTGCGTGGCATGGATTGCGCACAACGTCTGGCGCCTGCTGACGCCCGAATGCTGGCGCATCACTGGAATGAAGAGACCTGGCAGGCTGCGTTTCGCCAGAGTATTGTGCTCGCGAAAGCCCGCATCACGCCACAGGAACGACGCCTGTATGCCATGAAACTCGATAACGTCAGTTATGCCATACCGGATTCGCTGCGCCCGCTGTATCAGCTCTGGCGTGATGGTCAGGTCAATGAACTTGAGTTGGTACGGGCCCGTGGGCGCTACAGCACGTTACAGGAAAATACCGACCGGGAACTGGATAACCTGCGCCAACAGGAAAAACACCTGCGCGCGCAGCTTGAGCAAACCACACGCCAGCTGCAAAACCTGACCGATATTGAACGTCAGCTTTCCAGCCGTAAATCTTCTGGTAGCTATCTTCCTGGAGAAAAAAATGGGTCGGCAGATGAGAAAGATGAGCTGGCTTCACCCGGCGAGATGAAAACGCATGACGCAGAACAACCGTCAGAAAGGACAAAGCCATGACGCAAAGAAAGACCGCTCGCCTGTTGTTGGTGGATGACGATCCGGGATTACTGAAGCTTCTTGGCATGCGCCTTACCAGCGAAGGTTATACCGTGCTGACGGCGCAGAGTGGCCCCGAAGGCCTGAAAATGCTGATGCGCGAGAAGATAGATCTTGTTATCAGTGATCTGCGCATGGATGAGATGGATGGTATGCAGCTATTTAGCGAAATCCAGAAAGCCCATCCGGGCCTGCCCGTCATTATCCTCACAGCACACGGCTCTATCCCCGATGCGGTCGCGGCGACACAGCAGGGTGTGTTTAGCTTTCTGACTAAACCTGTTGACCGGGATGCGCTCTACAAAGCGATTGATGATGCACTGGTGCATACAGTCGCAAGCGGCGATGAACAGTGGCGTGAAAATATTGTTACCCGCAGTCCGGTGATGCTGCGTCTGCTGGAGCAGGCGCGCATGGTTGCCCAGTCAGATGTCAGCGTGTTGATTAACGGTCAAAGTGGGACTGGTAAGGAGATGCTGGCGCAGGCTATTCACAATGCCAGCCCACGAGCATCGAATACGTTTATTGCCATTAACTGCGGCGCGTTGCCTGAGCAGTTGCTGGAGTCTGAGCTGTTCGGCCACTCCCGCGGTGCATTTACCGGCGCTGTCAGCAACCGCGAAGGGTTATTCCAGGCCGCTCAGGGCGGCACGCTGTTCCTGGATGAAATTGGCGACATGCCGGTGCCGTTACAGGTGAAGCTGTTGCGCGTATTACAGGAGCGCAAAGTGCGACCGCTTGGCAGCAACCGTGATATCGATATTGATGTGCGTATCCTCTCTGCGACCCACCGTGATTTACCGAAGGCTATGCAGCGCGGCGAATTTCGTGAAGACCTGTTTTATCGTCTTAATGTTGTCAGCCTTAAAATCCCGACGCTGCAGGAACGCGCTGAGGATATCCCACTGCTGGCGGCACATCTGCTGCGCCAGGCGGCGGACAGGCATAAGCCGTTCGTACGCAGTTTTTCTACCGATGCAATGAAGCGCCTGATTGCGGCAAGCTGGCCCGGCAACGTGCGCCAGCTGGTCAACGTGATTGAGCAGTGTGTGGCACTCAGCTCTGCGCCGGTTATTGGAGAGGCATTGGTTGAGCAGGCGTTGGAAGGGGAGAACACCGTGTTGCCTACCTTTGCTGAGGCGCGCAATCAGTTTGAATTAAACTATCTGCGCAAGCTGCTGCAAATCACTAAAGGCAACGTAACCCAGGCGGCAAGGCTTGCCGGGCGTAATCGCACGGAATTTTATAAACTGCTTGGGCGTCACGAGCTGGAAGCCAACGATTTCAAAGAATAATTATGTCATGGCGTGTGGTGGGAGCGCTCTGTTTGCTCTGGAGCATGTCTGTGATAACGTAAGCGACCGTAATGGCGTTTAACCTGCGGCGCCGGGTTAACTGAAGGATCCACGATGAAAAAGATTGATGCGATTATTAAACCGTTCAAGCTGGACGACGTGCGTGAGGCGCTGGCAGAAGTCGGTATTACCGGTATGACCGTGACTGAAGTGAAAGGCTTTGGGCGTCAGAAAGGGCACACCGAGCTGTATCGCGGTGCAGAATATATGGTGGATTTTCTGCCGAAAGTAAAAATTGAAATTGTTGTCCCGGACGATATCGTTGAAACCTGCGTGGAAACCATTACCCGCACGGCGCAGACCGGTAAAATCGGCGATGGCAAAATCTTTGTCTTTGACGTTGCCCGCGTAGTGCGTATCCGCACTGGCGAAGAGGACGATGCGGCTATCTGACAAAACGCCGTCTGCTGTTATCACCCCAGTCGCTCTGATGAGTCTCTGGGGTTTTTTATTGCCCAGAATGAGCCGCCAGGGGCATATTCAGTGCGTTGAAAGACGGCTTTTACGTAGCGATGCGTGCATTGTGCGGGATAAAAAAACCGGCCACCGCCTGTTGGCCGGGCTGTATTATCACTACTGATGTGCTTACAGCACTTTGTGTGGCCCAAAACACTCGTAATGAATGCGCTCCGCATTGATGCCCAGATTCACCAGCTGGCTTGCGGCGAATTGCATAAAACCCACCGGGCCGCAGAGATAAAACTGCATTGCCGGGCTGCTGAAACGGCCTTCTTCTTGCGCGAGGTCCATCAGCCCTTCGCTATCATAGCCGCTGTCAGTTGCTTGCGGCTGGCTATACCAGACGTGGCTGTAAAAGCGCGGTAGCCGTGAACCAGTTTGTGCGACCTCGCTGGCAAAGCCATGAGCGCTGGCGTTCATGGCTGCATGGAACCAGTTAACCTCAGCCGGGTGGCCCTTTGCCGCCAGCGTATCAAGCATCGCGAGCATCGGCGTTTGGCCCACTCCGGCCGAAATCAGCGTAACCGGTGTTATAGGCTCGACATCCATAAAGAAATCGCCACACGGCGTAGCGAGTTGCACAATATCACCCGATTGCGTGTGCTGATGCAGCCAGCCGGACATTTTGCCACCTTGCTGGTGCTTAACCGCGATGCGGTAGCTTTTGCCGTTAGCAGCCTGTGTCAATGAATACTGGCGAATCTCCTGGTGCTCAAACCCTTCGGGTTTAGCCCAGATGCTAATGTACTGACCGGGTAGATAGTGAGCGACCGGACCACCGTCAACAGGCTCCAGCTCAAAGCTGGTAATCTGGGCGCTTTGCGGCGTTTTGGCTGTGATACGGAACGCGCGCGTCCCTTCCCAGCCACCGGGTTGTGCAGCGCTGTCGCGGTAAATTTCACCTTCGCGGTTAATAAAGACCTGTGCGAGCACGCCGTAGGCTTTGCCCCACGCATCCAGCACTTCCTGTCCAGGATTAAGCATTTCGTCGAGGGTCGCAAGCAGGTGCTTACCCACAATCTGGTACTGATCGGGCTGAATGCGGAAGCTGGCATGCTTTTGGGCTATTTTTTCCACCGCAGGAAGGAGCACCTCAAGATTATCAATATTCGCGCCGTACGCGCAGATAGCGTTGAACAGGGCTTCGCGCTGATCGCCATTGCGCTGGTTGCTCATATTGAAAATCTCTTTGAGCTCCGGGTTATGTGCAAACATGCGATCGTAAAAGTAAGCGGTGAGTTTTGGCCCGGTTTCGGCCAGCAAGGGGAGAGTGGAGCGCACAACAGCAATAGTATGTGAGTCAAGCATAGCGGACGTTCCTTCGTTATGTACTTAAACATGATTTTAAAATGCATGTTATATGTGTTTTGTATCCCTGTAAAGATGCGGGGAATAAAGGTGAAAAAACGTCAATCACAAAATGAAGATCTTTCCTGAAACAACAGGCTGGCGAGATACCCACAAACCCTTGCAGGGCGTAGAGCCAATCGTTTGCGTAAAAAGCACTGTCAAGACCTGTCTTCACATTACGAATCAGTTATACTGTGGCTCTTCGCCCTTACGGGGCCATTTCGTAGTAGTCAAATTACCGTTAGCTGAGTCAGGAGATGCGGATGTTAAAGCGTGAAATG
>JALAGK010000274.1 GCA_022712475.1 Enterobacteriaceae bacterium | reverse complement strand
CACCAACCTGCATCTGACGAGCGCGACGCGCGGCGACCAGTACCAGGTCAAAACGGTTACCAATTTTCTCTACAGCGTCCTGAACAGTTACGCGTGCCATAATTACAATGCCCCACAGGTGAAGAAATGACTGGGTATGATACCCGAAAGCGGTCTTAGTCCGCCATTAATTTGCTGATCAAACCACCATGGCGCTGCTTCTGGCGGCCCATTCGCAGACGTTCAGCGCGAATGATGGTCTTAAGATCGCCCAATGCAGTGTCAAAATCGTCGTTAACAATCAGGTAATCATATTCAGCATAGTGGCTCATTTCCGCAACAGCCTGCGCCATACGCTTTGCAATAACCTCTTCACTGTCCTGGCCGCGTCCGCGCAGGCGACGGTCCAGCTCTACCTTTGACGGCGGCAGAATAAAAATACTGCGTGCCTGCGGCATGCGCTGGCGAATCTGCTGTGCGCCCTGCCAGTCAATATCCAGAAATATATCAACGCCGGTCGCCAGAATCTGCTCAATGGTTTCGCGCGAGGTACCGTAATAATTACCAAACACTTCCGCATGCTCAAGAAAGGCGTCTCTGGCAATCATGTTGTGAAACTCGGCTTTATCGATGAAGTAGTAGTGCTCACCGTGAACCTCGCCCGGGCGCGCTGCGCGCGTGGTATGAGAAACCGAAACCTGCATGTCGTACAGCGGTTGTGTTTTCAGTAAAGCCTGAATAAGACTGGATTTACCGGCTCCGCTTGGTGCGGAAACAATATAGAGCGTGCCCTGAACCATGAATATGTTTACTTACGATATGAGTCATTAAAGGGTTGTCATTATCTGCACCAACGCACCAGCCGTTTCCTGATACAGGCAAACGCCGCTCGCGTTACGGTACAGACATGACCACCAGGTAAGTGCTTATTATACACAGCGCCGGGCGGCTGACACCTGCCGGCGCATTCCTCGTGCGTTTTTACGAGCTATTTCCCACATTATGAGCGACGTTACTGCAACAACGTAATATGCCGTGAATGCCGCTCGACACCTGTGAAATCGCCACTCGAATTATCCGACTTTCCTGCGCTATACCGCTGTTTCAGTGAATAACCGAGGCAGCATCATGTGGAGACAGGTCGTCATGCTGGCGCTACTGGGGCTGTGCGTTAGCGCGCAGGCGGTTTGCCTGGACAAGCCTGAAGGCGAATTGCGCCAGGAAATAGTCCGGCTGGAGGCACAGCTTGCAGACTGGGATCGCGCCTATTTCCAGCAGGGAGAAAGCCGGGTGAAAGATGAGGTGTACGACGGGTTGCGCGAGCGGCTTGGGCGCTGGCAGCGTTGCGTGGGTGAATATCAAAATACGCCTGCCACGCGTTTGCCTGGCCGCGGTGGGATGGGACATCCGGTTGCGCATACGGGGGTAAAAAAGCTGCGGGATAGCAAAGCGGTTAGTGCATGGATGCAGGGAAGAGGCGGGCTGTGGGTGCAGCCCAAAATTGATGGCGTGGCGGTGACGTTGGTATATCGCAATGGCAGCCTGGTACAGGCCATCAGCCGTGGAGACGGTATTCAGGGCGAAGACTGGACGGCGCAGGTAGCACGTTTACCGTTGGTGCCTCAGCAGGTTTCTGGCCCGTTGGCCGACAGCGTTTTACAGGGTGAGTTGTTCTGGTTGCGTGACGGGCATGTACAGCGTGAGGCTGGCGGCATTAACGCTCGCGCCAGAGTGGCGGGAGCCATGATGCGGCGCGAGGCTAGTGGCATAGAAAACCAGATTGCGCTGTTTATCTGGGCCTGGCCGGAGGGGCCGCAGAATATGCTGGAGCGATTGCAGGCGCTTGAGGCTGCCGGATTCAGGTTTGTGCGCGACTGGTCGGTGGCCGTGAGCCATGTGGATGAGGTTGCTACGCTGCGGGAGCGCTGGTTTACCTCCCCGTTACCCTTTGTGACGGACGGCATCATTATCCAGCAGGCACAGCAGCCTCCCGCCCGTGCGTGGCGTCCGGGTCAGGGTGAGTGGCGCGCTGCCTGGAAGTATCCGCCAGTTGAGCAGGTGGCTGAGGTGCGGAGTGTGCGCTTTAACCGTGGCCGTACTGGTAAGGTTTCGGTTGTACTGTTACTTGAGCCGATACAGCTGGATGACAAGCGTGTAAGCCGCGTGAATGTGGGTTCGCTGCGGCGCTGGCATGCGTTGGATATCGCGCCTGGCGACCAGGTGAGCGTAAGCCTTGCCGGGCAGGGTATCCCGCGTCTTAATCATGTGGTCTGGCGCGTTGAACAACGTGAAAAACCGCAGCCGCCTGAACCGCAACGCTCAGGATGCCTGTGGCACGCGCAACACTGTCGTGATGCCTTTATGGCGCATCTGAACTGGCTGGGGTCTTCGGCGGTACTGGATATTCCTGGGCTGGGTAACGTGGGTTGGCGTGTGTTGCATGATAAACACCGTTTCGAACATGTGTTTTCCTGGTTGGCGCTGTCGCCACAGGCGCTGCGTGACACGCCAGGGGTTTCACCTGCACGTGCGGGTGAGTTGTGGCACCGGTTTGACTTAACGCGCCGTATGCCGTTTCAGCGTTGGTTACAGGCATTAGGCGCACCGTTATCTCAACAAACGCTGGATGTACTGCCGGATACCCACTGGCGGCAGATTCGCGCGCGCGATGAACGCCAGTGGATGCGCCTGCCGGGTACCGGGGCTGGGCGTGCGAAGGCAATGATGGCATTTATTGAGCGCCGCGATGTGACCGAGCTTGTGAGCTGGCTTGGTCGATACGGTGTGGCTGGGTTTGCGCCAGACACATCCATTAATGCGACGAGTGATGATAGTGGAACACCGGCAGCCCAAGGCGAAAGCGTAGCGCCAGGAGGCGTGCAGTAAAACCAAACAACAGCGTCGAAATCACCACAACATCATGGTTATTTACGAACTGTTGGAGCGCGATATACAACACCGCAGCGGCAAACGATACACCTGCGTACAGCTCCTTCTGGAAAACCAGCGGAATGCGTTTGCAGAACATGTCACGCAATACGCCGCCAAAAACGCCGGTTGTGACGGCCGCAATGCAGGCAATGACCGGGCCGTGCCCCATATCCAGCGCAATTTGCGCGCCGATTATGGAGAAAACGACCAGACCGAGCGAGTCAAGAATCAGAAACAGGCGGCGCAGATGCGGCATTACGGGCGCGGCAACGGTAGTGAGGACTGCCGCACAGGCCACAATTATCACGTATTCAGGGTGCTTTACCCAGCCCAGCGGATAGTGTCCGAGCAGTATGTCGCGCACCGAACCTCCTCCCAGCGCGGGGGCTGTGGCGATAATGATGACGCCGAAGGTATCCATGCGGCGGCGTCCCGCCGCCAGCGCGCCAGTCATTGCCTCGGCGGTAATGCCAATCAGATAAAGGGTATGTAACAGCATGATAGCCCCTGAAAAGTAAGGACGGCAGGGTAGCGACTTGTGTTCAGCGGCTCGATT
>JALAGK010000273.1 GCA_022712475.1 Enterobacteriaceae bacterium | reverse complement strand
GTCAAAATCCATCAGCAGCGCTTTATCGTGAACAGTCTTGTCTTCACACTTGTACTCGACGGGTACGCCGTCCAGCAGCAGATGGTGGAAAGCTTTGTTACTGACGACCAGATCCGGGCTTTGGGGATGGGTGATACGCAGTATCACCTCTTCCAGCACGGCAACAGGGAGATGGGAATTGATGGTTTGCAGTTGTTCCAGCATCACCGAGCGCAGAAACACATCATGAAATGAGGCACGCATCGGGTTGTCACCGTCTGGTGCGATATCTGGCCCGTGCAGCACTTCCCAGCCCTGTTCAGCAAACCATTGCAGGCACTGCTGTTCTAAATCGTCTTCACTCAGCATTAGGCTTCCTCTGTCTCTGGTTCTTCCGTTTCTTCTGGTGCGTTTGAAATCTCTTTAAGCGCCATATTCAGCGGCGCAATGTAGGGATCGAACGCTTTTTCGAACGCCGTTATATTGACCAGCAGCCAGTCAATCATCCCAGGCCAGTTGCTCTCATCAAGGCTAATCGCGGGAGTGGCGAAGGAAATGCGGCAGGATTTTTTATTGGGCAGTGGCTGCCATATCAGCGCATGACCAAAGGCGCGTTCAATGGCCTCTTTACGTTCATATAGCCAGTTAAATGCAAAGGTATTGCTCTCAGAAGACGCTCTGGCAATCCACATCTCCACGCGAATTTCTTTTTTACTGAAAATCAGGTTATACGTGACGGCGCTGATACCCGAACCCGCGCTAAGCCAGTGCTCGGCAGATGGGCTAATATTGTTGTACAGGTTGCATGAGCTGGCTTTGAGACGCTCCAGCATCCTGGTCCAGAAGGCTTTACGCATGAGTTGGACGGGTTTTACCCCGTCGCTGGCGGACTGCTCTTCCGCCTCTTTTTGCGCCATACCGATCATAAACGACTCCGCCTCCGGGGTCGGGATGACCTGGCGGATATCAACAAAGACATCGTCGTTGAATTTATAAGGTTTAACCTTAAAGCACTGCACCCGCAGGCCAAACTGCATCAGCCACAGAGCAGTATTCGTCACCTCTTTACGAAAGCTCGCCGCGACCATGATGATGCGCTGGGTGCGGCCCTGGTTGATTAACGCTTCATCCAGCGTTTCATAACCCAGAAATTCAGCCAGCACCTCAGGCGCAGGACGATCCTCCTCTGGCTCATATTTATCCAGATAGAGCTGGAAGATTTGCAGAATTTGCTCTTTACGCAGGTTGGCGCAATAGCCTGCATATTTCAGTGCCTGCCAGATAACATCGCGCCCGGAATCATCAAGTTTGTTCTCGATGATGACCAGGTTGCCCTTTTTATCGATAGCCAGCAGGTCGAGGCGCTCTCTGGTGTCGTCAAAACCGGCGAACTCTTTTTGAATAATCAGCAGTTCGTCGTCATTATCGCGCGTTAGCGCCTGCGGGTTATGTGCCAGCCACTCCTGGAGATTGCCGCGTTCGGTAAAGCCGAGGCTGCTGAAAGAGACTTCCTGTAGGGAGTGCAGGCTGTTAGTGGGCGTATCGACTTTATACATTTTCCGCCTCGCTTACCGCCTGCTCGGCTTCCGGCAGGGGGATTTCACCGGAGAGGAGTTTGGGGAGCAAAGTGTCACGTGTACTCGTGAGCACCTCATTCTGATCTAAGTTATTTGCTCGATACGAGAAAAATACTTCAGTTCTTGAACTGAACATTTTTAGTAATGACTCTGTTTTTTTCCGTTCGAGGGGCAGTACACATTGTGTGGAAAGAACAACATCAGTATTCACTGCTGGATAAGCGCCTCCATCAGCTAAATGGGCCAAACGCTCAATGCTCTCATTTGATGTAATGCAGAGATAAATAAACTCACTAAAGACTCTATTCTTTGGGGTCAATACAGCAAATCCAGTGCTTCCGGTTAATCCTGTTTTACTTATATAAGCATAGGATCCATTACCTGGCCGAACTGTACCAACGATGGTATCGTGTGGCTTTAATATTCTTTTTGCTCTACTTGGCGCATCTGAAAATTGATACGTTTCTATAGAATTAATAACACCCCATTTAGTATTTGCTAAGTCTACGTAATTGACAGACTCAGGGGCATTTTTTTTCGACCATGATGCTGCATTCAATGACGCTACGTTTGATAAATCACCAACGCGCCACCCCTCCGGAATTTCCCCCAATTCGCTCTCCTGCATCGTAGACGGAAACAGTTCTGCTGTGGCTTTTAACTCAGCATATTGTTCAGGGTGTTGACGCTCAAAAACCACTAATGCATCAGCATCTTTCCCGGAAATTGCCGTCATAGCTGCAAGCGTTGCGTCTTCCTGCGAACCACCGGCTTCTAGTGCCGCGGCTTTGGCTTTTACTGGTTTAAAATCGACAAACCAGCTTTTGAACAGAGCTTGTGCCATTTGTTCAAGGGTTTGATTGATCTTAGAGTTAACGAGAATTTTTTGGGTTAAAGTAACCCAGTTTTCTTTAATGCTTTTTCTTTCTTTATTGGGAGGGATGAGGACCGGGAGTTCACTTAGGATTGTAGTATTTAAATTGGGCATTGTAGCACCAACAGAATGACGTACAATCCAGGCCCTAACTAAAGGATGGCTGAGATAAGCATGTAAAAACTCAGGAGATATATCACTGTTTTTAATACGAATAAGGATGCATCCTGTACCGCATAACCATCCATTTTCTCGTTTAGTTATCAATGCACACTTTTCTACATCACCACGG
>JALAGK010000272.1 GCA_022712475.1 Enterobacteriaceae bacterium | reverse complement strand
GAACGTATCTGTGGTTGACCTGACCGTGCGTCTGGAAAAAGCCGCCTCTTACGAAGACATCAAGAAAGCTATCAAAGCAGCTTCTGAAGGTCCGATGAAAGGCGTTCTGGGCTACACCGAAGACGACGTGGTTTCCACCGACTTCAATGGCGAAGTGTGCACCTCTGTGTTCGATGCTAAAGCGGGTATCGCACTGAACGACAACTTCGTTAAACTGGTTTCCTGGTACGACAACGAAACTGGCTACTCTAACAAAGTACTGGATCTGATCGCTCACATCTCCAAATAAGGCGAGCTGAGTTTCAGATTCAACAAGGGCGACTTCGGTCGCCCTTTTTTATATCTGCCTACCCGCACTTACGGTCTTCAATACAGAGGATGCGCTGATGATTGCTAAGATTTTTGACCTGCCGACTCAGGAAGAACTCACTCCATCGCTCACGCGCCGCCAGATGGGCGAGCTGGAGATTCTGGTAGTTGACCATCCTGTAGTGCGCGCAGCCGTTGCCCTACAGGGCGCTCACCTGCTCGGCTGGAAACCACTGGGTGAAGAAGAAGTACTGTGGCTCAGTGATAAAACAGCATTTGCTAACGGTAAAGCCATCCGTGGCGGTGTCCCGCTGTGCTGGCCGTGGTTTGGACCGGCAAGCGAAGAAGGCCTACCCGCACACGGCTTTGCACGCAACCTGCCCTGGAGCCTCAACGCGTATCAGGAAACCGACGACGGCGTGGTGCTGACCCTGGTGCTGGAAACAAGCGCGCAAACCCGCCACCTGTGGCCGCACGACTTTACGCTGTATGCCCGCTTTCGTCTCGGTAGAACCTGCGAAATCGAGCTGGAAGCCCATGGCGAGTTTGATTCCACCGCTGCACTTCACAGCTATTTCAACGTTGGCGATATCAGTCAGGTTAAGGTTAGCGGCCTGGGTAAGCGCTATCTGGATAAAGTGGCAGGCGGCGAAGGTAAACTTCATGATGGCGTAGAAACCTTCCCGGACAGAACCGATCGCGTTTATCTGGAGCCTGAAGCATGTAGCCTGATTCACGACCCTCGACTTGGGCGCGTGATTGAGGTCGTGCACCATCATCACAGCAACGTGGTAGGCTGGAACCCCGGCCCGGCGCTCTCGGCCAGCATGGGCGACATGCCGGATGACGGCTATAAAACCTTTGTTTGCGTCGAAACAGCGGCTATCAGCGTGCCGCAAAAAGCACGTTCAGAAATGCCGTCCCGTCTGTCGGTTACGCTGCGCGTGGCGAAAAAAGGCTGATTGATGTGTCTTTTCATGCCGGTCGGGTACGTTTGACCGGCATCTGTTCCCACCCGTACCTCTGAACTCGCATCCGCGAGCAAAAAACATCACGACCTCGTGCACTTCCCGTCTGGCACGCAATGAGTATTGTCAGAACATCTCTCACACTACATCAAGCGGCGTCGGCCTGCCCGGTGCTGGAAAAGCGGTATCCAGCTGCGCCAGTGTCTCGTCACTGAGCATAATC
This sequence comes from Enterobacteriaceae bacterium, assembly GCA_022712475.1. Lineage (GTDB taxonomy): Bacteria > Pseudomonadota > Gammaproteobacteria > Enterobacterales > Enterobacteriaceae > Tenebrionibacter. The sequence continues at coordinate 1,792 of JALAGK010000272.1, read as the reverse complement.
CCGAGCGCTGTCGCATTCTGCTGCACGTGTTCCACGCTTGCGGCTTTTGGAATAGCGATTACGCCCGGGCGACGAATCACCCACGCCAGCAGCAGTTGAGCAACACTGATACCCTGTGACTGCGCCAGTTCGTTTAACAGCGGATGGGCGAACAGCTTATGGCGCAACCTGCCGCCTTGCGCCAGCGGGCAGTAAGCCATCACAGGCAGCTGTTGTTGTTCACACCATGCCAGCAGATCGTGCTCAATACCGCGTGAGGCGAGATGATAGAGCACCTGGTTGGTTGCGCATTCCCGCCCACCATCAACCTGCCACAGCGCCTGCATTGCCTGTTTGTCGAAATTTGACACCCCCCAGCGACGAATTTTTCCCTGCGCTATCAGCGTGTTCATCAGTTCTACCGTTTGCGCCAGTGGGATATCACCAGGCCAGTGCAACAGGTATAAATCGAGATAATCGGTACCCAACCGGCGCAAGCTCGCCTCGCAAGCAGCAATGCCACGGCTGCCGCCCGCATTCCAGGGATAGACTTTGGAGACCAGATAGACCTGTTCACGTCGTGCGCGAATAGCTTCTCCTACTACGCTCTCGGCACCGCCGTCGGCGTACATTTCCGCGGTATCAATCAGCGTCAGCCCGCAGTCAATACCTGCCTGTAATGCCTGTACCTCTGCCCTACGCTGTTGAGCGTTTTCTCCCATATACCAGCTGCCCTGCCCGATGGCCGGTACGATGGTGTTACCGGGAAAAAAAACCGTTCTGTCTGTCATCGTTTTCTCCTGGGACCATAAAACAAACGGGGCGTTTAACGCCCCGTTTGATCTGCCACACAGTTATCAGAAACTGTAGGTCACGCCAGTCAACACAATGCCGCTCCAGGACGTATCCACCATTGGGCTGTCTTTAACTTCGCTGCCCAGGTGAATATAGCGCCCCATACCGTAGATGCTCCAGCTGTCGTTGAGCGCATAGTTCACCGTCAACTCAAGGTAAGGGTTCCAGTCACTGTCTGCGTTATAGCGGTTAACGCCAGTACGTGCAGACTCGTTACGGCTCACGCCATAATAATAGTCGTTCTGGTTTTCGCTGTTCCAGGTCGCACCGATACCTGGCACAATAGTCAAAGCACCGTTGGTGTAGCGATAAAGCCAGGCCAGATCCCAGCTGATACCGTTGCTCTCACCCAATACATCGCCGCCCAGTATGGTACGCAGGAAGCCGTACTGGGTATAGTGGGCGTAAGACAGCCCCGCCATCATGGTTGATTTACGGCGATCCAGCTGGCGCAGCGCGCGGTCATCGCTGTCTTTCGGACGAAAATGCAGCGGACTGTACCAGGCCGTCACCGACAGTTTGTCGGTCTTATCATTCCATAAGTAATAGCCCGCGTTAAAACCGCGGAAATAAAAATCCTCCCCTTCATAACCAATGATTGGTGCAGGGTAGACTTTGGTATCCACACCTTTATAAGGGAAGCTTTCCACCAGTGCTGCCGCTCCGAGCGACCACTGGCCTTCTGCATAAGCCGAATTCATGGCGCCTGCAGTCAGAGCAGCCAGTGCGAAAATTTTGAATTTGGTCACAATATGCTCAATCCTTTAATCTAATAATCAACGAGCGCAGTGTAGCACTCGGCCCTCTTATCCTGGCACATTTACTTCTTTTTGAACCCACGAAAACCTTACAACATCGCTGCTTATATTTACACAATGACAATGATTATGTGACAACGCGGTGAATTCTGTTTCCCCTATGGGCAGCAACAGAACATATCGCTATATGAGTTATTGAT
>JALAGK010000271.1 GCA_022712475.1 Enterobacteriaceae bacterium | reverse complement strand
ACGGCGGACTGTTAATCCGTATGTCACTGGTTCGAGTCCAGTCAGAGGAGCCAAATTTTAAGAAGAGCAGGTGCTAAAGCATCTGCTTTTTTTTCGTCTGCGGTTTACCTGTCGCGCCCTGCCTGGGCAATATCAGTCAGGCTCAACCTACGCTGTCATGCTAAGTACGTCACACGTTCATGCATACTCCGTATTTGCCACGCCTGTTCGCCAGCAAGCTATTTGGCGCCCAAGCTTGCATTAAAGACCTGTTGCCAGGTATCAGACGCCCTCAGTGCTAAACACGCGCTATAAAAAAACGCCCTTAATAAAGGGCGTTTTTATTATTTATCTCGCTTATTTATCCAGCGCGTAAGCAATGACGTAATCACCTCGGTCCGGTGACTGGCGTGCACCACCGGCGGAGATAAGCACATACTGCTTACCGGTTTTTGGCGACACATAGCTCATCGGCCCACCGCCGCTGCCAACGGGCAGACGCGCTTTCCAGACTTCTTCACCCGTGGAGGCATCAAACGCACGCAGATAGTAATCCTGCGTACCGGCAATGAATACCAGCCCGCCCTGGGTTGCCAGCGTGCCGCCAAGGGTTGGCATACCGACTGGCATTTTCATGCGCATCTTAATACCAAACGGCCCGGTGTCCTGCACCGTACCTACCGGCACCTGCCAGACGATTTTCTGTGTCTTGAGATCCACCGCCGACAGCGTGCCGAACGGTGGCTTCTGGCACGGCACGCCCATCGGTGACATAAAGCGGTTTTTATTGACCGCATACGGTGTGCCTTTAAGCGGCACGGCACCCATACCGGTATTGACTGATTCACCGCCGTTGCTGGCAGGCGCGGAACTGTCCACCTGTTGCGGGATCATCTGCACCCACAGGCCAAGACGCATGTCGTTGACAAAGATGTAGTGATTATTCGGGTCCGTGGACAGACTACCCCAGTTCATGCCCCCCAGTGAACCCGGGAAGCTCAGGGAAACATCGGTGCCAGGCGCCGTGAACAATCCTTCATAACGCATTGATTTAAAGCTAATGCGGCACATCAGCTGATCGAAAGGCGTAGCCCCCCACATGTCAGACTCTTTGAGGGTCTCAGTACCGATTTGTGGCATACCTGTTGATACCGGCTGAGTGTGAGAATACTGCTCACCCGGAATGCCCGCGGTTTTCACCGGCACTTCCTTAACCTCAGTGAGTGGCTTACCGGTCAGTCGGTCGAGCACAAAAATCTGCCCGGCTTTGGTACCAAATACCACCGCAGGGGTTGTCGAGCCGTCTTTGTGTGGGAAATCAATCAGGCTTGGCTGCATCGGGATATCAAAATCCCACAGGTCGTTGTGTACCGTCTGGTACACCCACTTCGTTTTCCCGGTTGTGGCATCCAACGCCATCACCGAAGCGCCATATTTATGATCCAACGGCGTGCGGTTTGCGCCCCACAAATCCACTGACGAGCTGCCCATTGGAATGAACACGGCGTTCATGGCCGCATCATAGGACATCGGCGCCCACGAGTTTGGCGTGCTACGCACCCAGGTTTCGCCCGGGGCCAACGCTACAGTCGGGTCATCACGACCTGGGTCAAACGCCCAGCGCATTTCCCCGGTGATCACGTCAAAACCACGCAATACACCGCCCGGCATATCGGTCTGTACGTTATCCGCCACACGTCCGCCCACCACCACGGTAGTACCGGCAAGCGTTGGCGCAGAGGTCAGTTGATATTTCGGGTCTGCGGCATCGCCCAGCCCGGCTTTTAAATCCACCGTACCGTTCTGACCAAAATGCTCACACAGTTCACCGTTATCGGCGTTAATGGCTATCAGACGTGCATCAATGGTGTTCATCAACAGGCGACGTTGGCAGCTGTCACCTGCGACCTGCGCAGGCAGAGCCACCGGCGTAGAGCCCGCTATAGTCGGCTGCACGAGCGGCTTTGTCGCATCGAAATACGCAAGGCCACGGCAGCGCTGCCACACCTGAGATTTGGCATTGATTTCGCGCTTCCAGATTTCCTTGCCGCTGTCGGCATCCACTGCAATCACGTTGTTGTGCGGCGTGCACAGATAGACTCTGTCGCCCACTTGTAACGGAGTGAGTTGATCTTCCGCACCGTTGCCGTCCGGACTCACAGGCGTATCGCCAGTATGGTACGTCCAGGCGACTTTTAAATCTTTCACGTTGTCACGGGTGATCTGGTCAAGCGCCACAAAGCGACTACCGCCCGCCGTGTTGCCATAGTGGTCCCAGTCTTTCTGTGCTTTCGCCTTATCAACCGGTACCAGCGGTAACGGCTGGCCGCTGAATGCAACCGTTGGATGCGGCACAAACATCTGGCTAAATGTCACCGCCATACCAATAAGCAGCACAGCGCACAGTCCGTAAGAAAGCGCAGCGAACGAGGTTTTACGCTCACGTTTACGCAGGGCAGGCCAGGTAGCGAATGCCAGCAGCATCAGCCCGGCGGGCACCATCAGGCGCGATACCAGCGGCCAGAAATCAAAACGTACCTCTACCCATGCCCAGATAACGGTGCCAAGGAATACCAGCAAAAACAGCGGCACCGCCGAAGCTCGCTGGCGTGCAAACTGCACGGCAGCGAGGAGCGTAACAATCCCGGCAATAAGAAAGTAGGCGCTTCCGCCCAGCATCAGCAGTCTGGCACCGCCGACGGTAAAAAATCCTCCCACCAGCAGCAATATTGCTGCCAGCAGGTAACACCATAGCTTAAGCTTTGTGCCGGATACGGCAGCTGAATCAGCCATAGCAAAGCATCTCCTGATT
>JALAGK010000270.1 GCA_022712475.1 Enterobacteriaceae bacterium | reverse complement strand
CCCAGGCGCTGATTCGCGCTATTCCAGATTTTGGGAGCGCAATGCCGCACAAAAGTCGCCTGAATACACTGCCAGGCGCGATCCCCTTGCTTGAACAACTGCCGATTGGCTGCCGACTAGGGCCTCGTTGCCCCTATGCCCAGCGCAAATGTATTGAAACACCGAGGCTGACGGGTGCCAGGAATCACCTGTACGCCTGCCACTTCCCGCTGAACATGGAGAGGGAGTGAGATGGTCGAAACACTGCTTGAAGTACGCAATCTGAGCAAGACTTTTCGTTACCGTACCGGCTGGTTTCACCGCCAGACGCTGGAAGCGGTAAAGCCCTTGAGCTTTACCCTGCGTGAGCGCCAGACGCTGGCCATTATTGGTGAAAACGGCTCCGGGAAATCGACGCTTGCAAAAATGCTCGCAGGCGTCATCCCACCGACTACCGGTGAACTGGTCATTGATGATCATCCCCTTCACTACGGCGATTATTCGTTTCGCAGCCAGCGCATCCGTATGATTTTTCAGGACCCGAGTACCTCACTCAACCCACGACAGCGCGTCTCGCAGATTCTGAACTTCCCACTGCGTCTGAATACCCAACTTGAACCAGAGGCCAGGCACAAGCACATAGTGGAAACGCTGCGTATGGTTGGGCTGTTGCCAGACCACGCCGATTACTATCCGCACATGTTGGCTCCCGGACAAAAACAACGTCTGGCGCTGGCGCGCGCGCTGATTCTACGTCCAAAGGTGATTATTGCTGACGAAGCGCTGGCATCTTTGGATATGTCGATGCGCTCGCAACTCATTAACCTGATGCTGGAACTACAGGAAAAACAGGGGCTCTCCTACGTGTATGTGACCCAGCACCTGGGCATGATGAAGCATATTAGCGATCAGGTGATGGTGATGCATCACGGCGAAGTGGTGGAACGCGGAAGCACAGCGGACGTGCTGGCCTCACCGCTACATGAACTGACAAAACGGCTAATTGCCGGTCACTTTGGTGAAGCGCTGACGGCAGACGCCTGGCGTAAAGACCGATAAAGCGCACAACTGTCGATAAATGTGATTGCCATAATTTCAGCGTCCGGCTAATGTCATGCGCGCGAAAGTACCCTCTTTCGCTTATATGCCTTTATTCCCTCCACTGGAGGGGTTCGTCCCCGAATAATGCACACAATAAGGGGACGAATGGACACCTGTACTGTTAATGATGATAGATAGCTTGCGGTGGCCCGGCATTGCCGGGTTCTTTTCACCCCCGACTGCCCCGACCACTGGCCTTCCTGAGATGAAAATTGTCGACACAGGACCAGGGCTGTGGGATATAATCCCGCGTTATCCGCACCAATTTCACAAACGCCAGACTGACTGAAAGGCGTGATTGAGCCACAACGATAAGGATTAAATGCTATGGGTTTTCTTACCGGCAAGCGCATTCTGGTGACTGGCGTCGCCAGCAACCGTTCTATCGCCTACGGTATTGCACAGGCAATGCGTCGCGAAGGGGCTGAACTGGCCTTTACCTACCAGAATGAGAAGCTGAAAGGCCGCGTGGACGACTTCGCCGCCGAACTCGGTTCAAGCCTGGTGCTGGAATGTGACGTTGCCCAGGACGAAAGTATTGACGCCATGTTTGCTGAACTGGCAAAAACATGGCCGAAGTTTGACGGTTTCGTGCACTCCATCGGTTTTGCACCGGGCGACCAGCTGGATGGCGACTATGTGAACGCCGTGACCCGCGAAGGCTTCAAAATTGCTCACGACATCAGCTCCTACAGCTTTGTTGCGATGGCAAAAGCCTGCCGTACCATGCTGAACCCAGGCTCAGCGCTGCTGACACTGTCTTACCTGGGTGCGGAGCGCGCTATCCCTAACTACAACGTGATGGGGCTGGCGAAAGCCTCTCTGGAAGCTAATGTGCGCTATATGGCAAACGCTATGGGCCCCGAAGGTGTGCGTGTTAACGCTATTTCCGCAGGTCCTATCCGTACGCTGGCCGCATCTGGCATCAAAGACTTCCGTAAAATGCTGGCGCACTGCGAAGCGGTTACCCCGATTCGCCGCACCGTCACCATTGAAGACGTGGGTAACTCTGCCGCGTTCCTGTGCTCTGACCTGTCTGCCGGTATCTCTGGCGAAGTCGTCCACGTTGATGGCGGCTTCAGCATTGCAGCCATGAACGAACTGGAACTGAAATAAGTTTCCTCTCAGGGCGGGTTTTACCCGCCCTGTTGCTATATAGCTTTCTGATATTTCTTATCACCCTCCTTTCTTTCACTTCCACTCACGGTTACGCCAGGATCGTTGTTCGACTCTTTTAGCTCCAGGAAACAACGATGGAACAACGCCGCGCTACCGGCAAAGACCACTGGTATCATGAAACGCAGTCCAGTTCATCTGCGCCAGAGGTATTGGCGTTAGTGCCTGAGGCCGTCCGTATGGGTGACCTGTTCTGTCTTGACCTCACTGTCCCGGACACCCTCAAGCCTGAATCAGCCTGGCTTACGCATGCTCGCAAGCTTGCCTGCGGATTACTGCCTGAAAGCGTAGAAACAAGTCGGTTTCATACGCTTAGTAGCTACGATCGACTGAGCACAGCGCTGACTGTCGCGCAGGTTTACGGTGTGCAACGCTTGTGCAGCCACTACGCTGCACGGCTGGCACCCCAGCCCAGCCCGGACTCCTCACGTGAGAGCAACCACCGCCTGACGCAAATCACTCAGTACGCCCGCCTGCTGGCAAGCCGGCCAACGTTGATTACCTCACGCTCAAGGCAGCAGCTTGAAGACGTTGGACTCAGCAGTGCAGATATCATTACATTTCATCACATCATCGGTTTTATTGGCTTTCAGGCACGCGCGATTGCTGCCTTGCAGGCACTGAGCAATATCACCGTGCGCTGGCTGCCCGGAGTCGATAGTCTACAAGAAGCAGATGCTGGCGTATTTCTTGCCCCCAAACGAGAATGGCGTGCGGGGATTGCTGCCAAAAACACGCTTGCTACGCCGGTGGTCACATCCAGACTCTCATCTCTGGCGGGTATGCTCGCCTGGGATGAAAGCACCTTGCAGCATTTTAATGCGCTTATTGAGGCTCTTGTGCCTGCAAACGATGAGTTAACCACGCTATGTGAACTCAGCAGCGCACGTCTTAACGGCTGTGTTACGCGATTTGACGCAGCAAGCACGCACTGGCCTGGCGTGCAAACGCTGCCAGAGGCCTTGCGCGACGGCAAACGTACCTTACAGGCATGGAGCCATGAGCATGCGCGCGAACACGCTTATCTTCAGGTGCTACGGCTACTAACGCTGAGCCCGGCCAGTTTTTCCAGTACTACACTCGCCCCGCTGCGCGAATTGCTAACCAGCGATAGGGAAATCTGGCAATTACTTGCCTGGTGCGGCCTGTGCGAGTGGCTGGACAGACTCTATGCAGGCCTGAGTGAGTCTGATTAACACGAAACAGCGCTTGCTGCCGCAGACGTATTCGCGTAAAAATGTCAGCCGCTCTTTAGGCCACGAAAACTCAATGCTATGTTTCAGGATAACCCGCTGCTTGCTCAGCTAAAACAGCAACTCCACTCCCAAACGCCGCGCGCCGAAGGTGTGGTAAAAGGCACAGAAAAAGGATTTGGCTTCCTCGAAGTGGATGCCAATAAAAGCTACTTTATTCCGCCGCCGCAGATGAAGAAAGTGATGCACGGCGATCGCGTCAGCGCGGTGATTCACACCGACAAGGACCGTGAAACGGCTGAGCCGGAAGAGCTTATCGAACCGTTCCTTACCCGTTTTGTCGGTCGGGTGCAGAAGAAAGACGATCGCTACAGCATTGTCCCGGATCATCCGCTGTTGCGTGATGCCATCCCCTGCCGACCTGAACGCGGGCTGAAACATGAATTCCAGGAAGGTGACTGGGCTGTTGCAGAAATGCGTCGCCATCCACTGAAAGGCGACCGCGGTTTCTATGCCGAACTCACCCATTTTATTACCTTTGGTGACGACCATTTCGCACCGTGGTGGGTAACACTGGCGCGCCATAACCTTGAACGTGAAGCGCCGGATGGCGTTGCGACCGAGATGCTTGATGAAGGTCTGACGCGTGAAGACCTCACCGCGCTAAGCTTTGTTACTATCGACAGCGCCAGCACCGAAGACATGGATGATGCGCTGTATGTTGGGCAGGACGTCGATGGCAAGTTGCGCCTTACCGTAGCCATCGCGGACCCGACGGCATGGATTGCGCCCGGCAGTAAACTCGATAAAGCAGCTCAGGTGCGTGCCTTCACCAACTATCTCCCGGGTTTTAATATCCCGATGCTGCCACGCGAACTGTCTGACGACCTGTGCTCGCTGCGCCCTAATGAAGTGCGTCCGGTACTTGCCTGCCGCATGACCATTCTGGAAGACGGTGCTATCGATAGTGATATCTGCTTCTTTGCGGCAACTATTAAATCTAAAGCCAAACTGGCCTATAACGATGTCTCTGACTGGCTTGAAAAACAGGGTAGCTGGCAGCCGGAAAACGACACCATTGCAGAGCAAATTACGCTGTTGCAGCAGGTTTGCCAACGTCGCAGCAGCTGGCGACATGAGCACGCGCTGGTATTTAAAGACCGCCCTGACTATCGCTTTGTGTTGGGTGAGAAAGGCGAAGTGCTGGATATCGTGGCCGAGCCACGTCGCATTGCTAACCGCATCGTTGAAGAATCCATGATTGCAGCTAACGTCTGCGCGGCTGTTGTGCTGCGCGAGCGTCTTGGTTTTGGTATCTACAACGTACATACCGGCTTCGATCCCGCTAACACCGAGCAACTTGCTGCCATGCTGAAGACCCACGGCATGCATGTCGATGCGCAGGACGTACTTACCCTTAATGGTTTCTGCAAGTTGCGCCGCGAGCTGGATGCCCAGCCAACCGGTTTCCTGGACAGCCGCATTCGCCGCTACCAATCTTTTGCGGAAATCAGCACTGAGCCTGGTCCGCATTTCGGTCTTGGTCTGGAGGCTTATGCGACCTGGACATCACCAATTCGTAAGTTTGGCGACATGGTGAACCACCGTCTGCTGAAGGCCATTATCAAAGGTGAGTCAGCGCAACGCCCGCCTGAAGAGACGACGGTACAGATGAGCGAACGCCGCCGCCTGAACCGTATGGCCGAGCGTGACGTGGGTGACTGGCTGTATGCACGCTTCCTGGTAAAACATGTTGCTACCGACACCCGCTTCCCGGCTGAAATCATTGATGTCAGCCGCGGCGGCATGCGTGTACGCCTGGTGGATAACGGCGCCGTTGCCTTTATCCCTGCACCGTTCCTGCATGCTGTACGCGATGAGCTGGTATGCAGCCAGGAAAGCGGCACTGTGCAGATTAAGGGTGAAACAGTCTATAAAGTGACGGATGTGATTGATGTAACCATCGCCGAAGTGCGTATGGAAACACGCAGCATCATTGCACGTCCCGCAGCCTGATTCCCCCTCTGACAGCACGGCGATGCCATCGCCGTGCTGTTTCATCCTTTTTTGCATGAGTTAAAACACATCGTTCTGATGGCATCGTGAATAAACACCTGCCAGACGTTCTCTTTTGCCCTGATTTTCTGCATGATGTTGAGATAATGAGTAACTGAAGGAGCCGTTATGTCATCCCCTCTCGATCCTCAATTGTTGACCCAACGCATCGACACCGTGCTGGATATTCTCGTTGCCGGTGATACTGCATCTGCTATTCGCAATCTTGAAATCCTGCGTGCCGAGCTGGCACAGTCCGTTAAGGATAGCGGGGTTAAACCGAAAGACAGCGGCAAATCGCCCTGGGAAATCTGACCACTCCCCCGGCGCTTACCTGCGGCAAGCGCCATTTTCTCCACTCGTTCTTATGTGAGTGTTATCATGCGCTCAGGTTGCCCTGACCTTATGACACAACGGTAAATATGAATTCCAGACAACAAATTATTCTACAGATGGTGGTCGATCGCGGTCGCATGAGCGTGACTGACCTTGCGAAAATGACGGGTGTTTCTGCGGTAACTATTCGCCAGGACCTTAACCTGCTGGAGAACGGTAACTATCTGCGACGCGCCCATGGCTACGCTATGGCGCTGGAAAGCGACGACGTAGAAACCCGAATGATGAATAATTTCCCGCTCAAACGACAGCTGGCAGAACATGCGGCTGCTTTGGTTAGCGTTGGTGAAACCGTATTTATCGAAAACGGCAGCAGTAATGCGCTACTGGCTCGGGAACTGGGCAACAAACCGCAGGTGACGATTATCACCGTCAGCAGCTATATCGCCCATATACTT
>JALAGK010000269.1 GCA_022712475.1 Enterobacteriaceae bacterium | reverse complement strand
CGCCACAGCCCAGCACGGTAATTTTCATTTTTCCTCCCCACCTGCAATAACAACCCAGGTGTTTTATACTTTTGGCCCGTAAAACGATGATACCGGCACGTCCAAAAAAAACGTTTGTCCTCGTATGCCAACGGTTACGGGTTTGTAGAGTATAGCGTTGACGGGCGCTTCCCCGCCTGGCGGGTTGTTTTGTGCTGCTTTGCGGGTATTATGCAACGCAACAGAAAGAGAGGGAGACCAAAATATGCCATCTTTTGACATCGTGTCTGAAGTCGATTTGCAGGAAGTGCGTAACGCGGTGGAAAACGCCACCCGCGAACTGGAAACTCGCTTCGATTTTCGTGGCGTGACCGCAAGCTTCGAATTCAACGAAAAAAATAAAAGCATCAAGGTGCTGAGCGAATCTGATTTCCAGGTGAACCAGTTGCTCGATATCCTGCGTGGCAAGTTGCTTAAGCGCAGCATTGAAGGCAGTTCACTGGATGTGCCGGAGGAGTTTGAGCACAGCGGTAAAAACTGGAGCGTGGAAGCAAAGCTCAAGCAGGGCATTGATGCCGCGCAGGCTAAAAAGCTGGTTAAGCTGATTAAAGACAGCAAGCTTAAGGTTCAGGCGCAGATTCAGGGGGAACAGGTTCGCGTAACCGGCAAGTCCCGAGATGACCTACAGGCGGTAATGGCGCTGGTGCGCGGTGGCAATCTCGGCCAGCCGTTCCAGTTCAATAACTTTCGCGATTAATGCCTCATGACCCCGCTTCGCGGGGTCATTGCTTTTCAGTGCCGCGTTTACGCCACACCTCTGACAAGCTGCTCAATTTCAAACCGATTGGTGACTTTATTGTCGATTTTGACGTAGGCGCTGCGCTCTGCAGACACCACGACGGCTTCACTCACCCCAGGAGCGGCCAGCAGGCGCTGTGAAAGCGTCGCGTCACTGGCAGCATCATCAGGCAGCTCTATGCGCAGGCTACTGACGTAAGGCGGCTCCTGCATGGTGAGGCTCACCAGTAACCACAGCGCCGCCAGCAGTGCGCCAAAAAGAAAGACTGTTTGCGTGTCGTAATGGCCCGCAAGCCAGCCGCCAAGCGAACCGCCGATGGCTACGCCAAGAAACTGGCTGGTGGAGTAAATACCCATCGCTGTTCCTTTATAGCCAGCGGGTGACTCTTTGCTGATAAGTGAAGGCAGAATGGCTTCCATTAGATTGAATGCCACAAAGAACATCTGAACGCCTGTCACCAGTACCCAGAAGCTGGCGCCTGCGCCCCACAGCACCACCTCGGCAATCAGCAGCAGCGCTACGCAGCCCACAAAAACACGTTTCATGCGGCGCTTCACTTCGGCATAAATAATAAACGGTACCACGCAGGCAAAGGCGATAAGCATTGTGCAAAGGTAAACTTTCCAGTGGCCAACAGCGGGCATACCAGCACGTTCAAGCTCGCCAGGTAGGGCTACAAACGTGGACATCAGCATGATGTGCAGACACATAATGCCAAAATTAAGTTTCAGGAGCTTCGGGTTAGCCAGTACCAGGCGAAAGCAGCCTTTGACCATGCCGGATTCGCGGTTAAGACGATGGGAGCTGGCGTCTGGCACCATCACCACCGTGATGATGACCGCAAGCGATGCCAGCAAGGCAATCATCCAGAACAGACCATGCAGACCTACGGCGTGGGTGATGACAGGGCCGAGCACCATCGCCAGTGCGAAGGTTACACCGAAGCTGACACCGATAAACGCCATTGCTTTGGTGCGGTTTTGCTCACGCGTAAGATCGGAAAGGAGCGCCATGACCGCAGCGGCAATCGCACCGGAACCCTGTAGTGCGCGGCCCAGAATAACGCCCCAGATTGAGTCGGCAAGTGCGGCGATAACGCTGCCAAGTACGAACACCAGCAGACCACCAATAATGAGCGGTTTTCGGCCAATACGATCGGAGAGCAGGCCAAAGGGTATCTGGAAGACAGCCTGCGCCAGACCGTAAATACCAATGGCCAGGCCAATCAGTGCCTGCGTTGCGCCCTGAAGCGCCATGCCCCAGGTAGTGAGCACCGGTAAGACCATAAACATACCCAGCATGCGTAATGAGAAGACGGTCCCTAATCCCCACGTTGCGCGACGCTCAGCGGGCGTCATTTTATAATCGTTCATTTATTTCCTGGAAGAAAAGTCGGACATCAGAAATCTTATCAGCGCATGAAGCATCAGCCCAACGCGGCGCGGTTATTCTCGCACAGGTGAGCGCAGACCACGCTCAGGAAAATGGAAACTGTGATGTCTGATAAGACTGCATAGTGTAGTGTGCGGGTGGGGGAGGGTAAACGTCCGCTGTTTTAGCAAATATTACAGGCGTTACTCTTTGAAAACAGGCATAAAAAAGGGCGCTGATGCGCCCTTTTTTGTCACTGGATGCTTACCAGACGTAAGTCAGCAGATTGTGTGAGTCAGGGACCATAAAGTCCACTGACATCATTACGCTCAGCGAGGTAATCGCCACAATGGAAAAAACGAACAATTTGCGTGCCCACACGCGGTCATTCTCCGTTTTGTAACCAGACAGCGCCATACCGAGCCACCACACGCTGACCGCCACGCCGACAATCAGGTATTTGTAGCCTGCATAACCGCCAAGTGACAGCATCAGCGTTGCAACTGCGAAGGCGGCAATGTAGAGCGTGATGTGGTTCTTCGCAACTGAGATCCCTTTCACCACCGGCAGAACCGG
>JALAGK010000268.1 GCA_022712475.1 Enterobacteriaceae bacterium | reverse complement strand
GGCCAGGGCGTAACAGCGGTGTTTGGCGTATCCGGCGCCGGCAAAACCTCGCTGATTAACGCCATCAGTGGGCTCACGGTGCCGCAGGAAGGGCGCATTGTGCTTAATGGCCGTGTACTGAGCGACACCGGTAAAGCAATCTTCCTGCCGCCTGAGAAACGTCGCATTGGCTATGTCTTTCAGGATGCCCGCTTGTTTCCGCACTATCGTGTGCAGGGCAATCTCAGGTACGCCATCGCGAAGAAGATGGAAAAGCAGTTCGACAACATTGTGCACCTGCTGGGCATTCAACCTCTCCTTAACCGTATGCCGTGGACGTTGTCCGGTGGCGAAAAGCAGCGTGTTGCCATTGGTCGTGCGCTATTGACGGCGCCGGAACTGTTGCTTCTCGATGAACCGCTGGCGTCACTGGATATTCCGCGCAAGCGCGAGTTATTGCCGTGGTTGCAGCGTCTGGCGCGCGACGTAAATGTACCGATGCTCTACGTCAGCCACTCGCTCGACGAAATCCTGCACCTGGCCGATAAAGTACTGGTGCTGGAAAACGTCAGTGTTAAGGCGTTTGGTGATTTAGAGACAATCTGGGGCAGCTCGGTGATGAATCCCTGGCTGCCAAAAGAGCAGCAGAGCAGTGTACTGAAGGTTAACGTGCTGGAGCACCATCCTCACTACGCCATGACCGCGCTGGGGCTGGGTTCGCAGATATTGTGGGTGCACAAACTTGAGCAGGAGCCGCACACTACGCTGCGTATTCGTATTCAGGCCTCTGACGTTTCGCTGGCCTTGCAGCCGCCGGTAAAAAGCAGTATTCGCAACGTGCTGCGCGCGCGCGTGGTGGCTTGTTTTGACGACGACGGACAGGTGGAAGTGCAGCTGGAAGTAGGGGGACGCACGCTGTGGGCGCGCATCAGCCCATGGGCGCGTGACGAGCTAGCCATTCGCCCGGATGTACGGGTCTATGCGCAGATTAAGAGCGTGTCTATCGCTACCTGACAGCACAGAGTGAAGCGTAAATTGCGGGCAAATAATGCCCGCTTTTTATCGCTTTGTGGGGACTGGGTGCTACAACAGCCAGCGATAAATAGCCTCAGCAATGCTCTCTTGCTGGTTGGTACCAATCACTTTATCCGCTCGTGCCTGAATGGCCGGGTCAGCATTCCCCATTGCAATGCCCAGCCCGGCGCGCTCCAGCATACTCAAATCGTTATAGTTATCGCCAAATGCCACGACCTGGTCCATGCTCAGTCCCTGGCTTTCCACCCAATGCGCCAGTCGGTTGCCTTTGCTGTTCCCGCTCTGCGCCACATCTACCTGGTCATGCCATGACCACTCGCAGGCAAGTCCCAGTTTGGCCTCAACCTCGCGGGCTGCTTGCTGCAAATGAGGGAGGCTATCGCCCGTGAGGGCAAATTTCCACACTGCTTTTGCCTCACGCGCCGCGTCGCGTAAAGACGCCACCTGGCGAAACACCGGGCGCTGTGCCTCGGGCAGCGACAGCGCCCAGTTGCGCGTGCGCTCAACGTGTCCGGCGGGTGTTTCATAGAGCATGGCATCGTCAACATACATCAGCGCGCTGTGCACCTGCTGGGCCTGGAGGATATCCAGCGTCTGAAGGGCCTGTTCAGCTGTAAGTGGATTCCCTTCCAGCACGCTTTTATCGTGATAGTCATACAAGTATGCGCCGTTGCAACAAATGGCTGGTGTATCAAGCGCCAGCGCCTGGTAAAACGGGTGGATAGCCACGTGGTGTCGCCCGGTGACAATCAGTACGCGATAACCCGCTTCGCGAGCGCGCTGGAGTGCTGCCAGGGAGGCAGGGAGAATTGTTTTCCGCGCTGTCAGCAGCGTGCCGTCAAGATCGAGCGCGATAACGCGATAAGTCATGGATTATCCGTTTTAATTTTATGACAGGAAGGTTCGATGGTACACGGCTGAACCCTGAGCGCAAGGCAGTCGATGCGCCCATTAAATGTGTTCGAGTTTTTAGTGGCGAGGGCGTGCGAAAGCGCGGGTTTTCAGACGACTGATGATTCTCCGCTATCCTTATCAGACATTCATCCATAGCGTAAAGACAACGCGAGGAAACCGCACGTAAGCGCCACGACAGCGGGTAAAAGGAAGTGCTAATGGCTTGATTTACTTGTACTGTATGGACGCATGATGCCGTGCGCTGGCGCTTGCCTGTCGTGCTGATTTTTGGCTAACGTAGTAATCATTTTGGATATTGACTCCTGAGGTGCATGTTATGAAACAAACCGTATATACCGCCAGCCCCGAAAGCCAACAGATCCACGTCTGGCGTCTTGAGAGCAGCGGCGCGTTGACGCTGTTGCAGGTGGTTGACGTATCCGGTCAGGTACAGCCAATGGTTATCAGCCCGGATAAGCAATGGCTGTATGTCGGTGTACGCCCGGAGTTTCGCGTCATTGCTTATCGCATTGCACCTGACGATGGCACGCTTACTGAAGCCGGGCACGCGGCGCTGCCAGGTAGCCCGACCCATATTTCCACTGACCATAGCGGGCGTTTTCTATTTTGTGGCTCTTACAACGGCGGTTGCGTGAGTGTGACGCCGCTGGTTGATGGGCTGCCGCAGGCGGTGGTGGATGTGGTTGAAGGGCTGGAGGGCTGCCATTCAGCCAATATCTCCCCTGACAACCGCACGCTGTTCGTGCCTGCACTCAAGCAGGACAGGATTTGCCTGTTTACCTTAAGCGACGACGGTAAACTGGTGGCTCAACATCCTGCGCAGGTCGATACCGTAGAAGGGGCTGGCCCACGTCATATGGTGTTCCACCCTAACCGTGAGTATGCCTATTGTGTTAACGAGTTAAATGGTTCTGTTGACGTCTGGGAACTCAAAGACCCACACGGGCACATTGAGTGTGTACAGCGCCTGGATATGATGCCGCCGGATTTTGCCGACACACGTTGGGCGGCAGACATTCACATCACGCCGGATGGTCGCCATCTTTATGCCTGTGACCGTACCGCCAGCATTATTACTATTTTCAGTGTTTCTGAGGACGGCAGCGTGCTGGCCGTGGAAGGTTATCAGCCAACAGAGGAACAACCGCGCGGATTTAACATCGACAACAGTGGTAAATACCTGATTGCCGCAGGGCAGAAGTCACACCATATCGCCGTGTATGAAATCAGCGGTGTGCAGGGATTGCTGGAAGAAAAAGGACGTTACGCCGTAGGGCAGGGGCCGATGTGGGTGGTCATTAACGCCTGGTAAGTGCTGACAAAAAGCTGTCTGAATAAAGAATACTGGATAAAGAAAACCCCTCAGCAGAGGGGTTTTTTTATGTGTTACTCGCCGCTGTCTTCGCGGTTATTAAACTCCCACAGGCGGTTAAAGCGCGGGTCGTTCAGGTCGCGCTGCGGGTTGTCCTGCTCGTCCGCACCGTTACCGATATTACCTGCAAACGGGCGTTTTGAGCCGAGCGCGTCGCCCCACGGACGTTCCTGATTAAAGCCTTTGCCAATCACGCTGTCGCGAATCACGACCTGGCCGTTAGCGGTCTGGCCTGGCGCATAACCGTTTTCTGAGGCTTCAATATCCCATGCTCGGCCCAGTTGTGCCACTCCGTCGCCATCTGCGGTAAAACGGCTGTTAAGCGCAAGGAAACCGTAGAACATATTTGGGCTCGTGGCCGGTGCAAACACATAGCCCTGCTCGCTCTGACGGCTGTTCACCACGCGGAAATCAGTGTTGTCGAACACCACCGCACCTCGGCCCGCCACCAGGTCTACATCGCCTTCAATGTAGCTG
>JALAGK010000267.1 GCA_022712475.1 Enterobacteriaceae bacterium | reverse complement strand
GTGTACCGCCTGGCATCCCGCTCACCGAAGCAGACTTACAGCACGATCTCGACCGCCGCCGTCCGGGCACCTCACGCTATACCACCCAGCGCCGCGAGCCAGACCAGGTCAAAATCCTCTCCGGCGTCTTTGAAGGTGTCACCACTGGCACCAGTATTGGTCTGCTGATTGAAAATACCGATCAGCGCTCTCAGGATTACAGCGCGATCAAAGATTTGTTCCGGCCGGGGCACGCCGATTATACCTACGAGCAAAAATATGGCCTGCGCGATTATCGTGGCGGCGGGCGTTCGTCTGCGCGTGAAACCGCAATGCGCGTAGCGGCGGGCGCCATCGCGAAAAAATATCTGGCTCAAAAGCATGGCATTAATGTGCGTGCCTGCCTGACACAAATGGGCGATATTCCGCTTGAAATCCAGGACTGGACCCAGGTGGAACAAAACCCGTTCTTTTGCCCGGAACCGGGCAAAATTGAAGCGCTGGACGAGCTGATGCGCGCGCTGAAAAAAGAGGGCGACTCTATTGGCGCGAAAGTGACCGTGGTGGCCGACAATGTACCGCCAGGTCTGGGTGAACCAGTATTCGACCGTCTGGATGCTGATATTGCGCATGCCCTGATGAGCATCAACGCCGTCAAAGGCGTAGAAATTGGCGATGGTTTTAGTACCGTTGCGCTGCGCGGCAGCCAGAACCGTGATGAAATCACCAAAGCGGGCTTTCTGAGTAACCATGCAGGCGGCGTGTTAGGTGGCATCAGCAGCGGCCAGCAAATTGTGGCGAGTATTGCACTTAAACCCACTTCCAGCATTACCGTTCCGGGACGCACCATCACGCGTGACGGCGAAGAGGTGGAAATGATCACCCGCGGGCGTCACGATCCGTGCGTGGGCATTCGTGCAGTACCGATTGCCGAAGCCATGATGGCGATTGTGCTGATGGACCATCTGCTTCGCCAGCGCGGCCAGAATGGCGACGTTGTGACGACCATTGCGCGCTGGTGATACCATGAAAAAATCGCTAATTGCATGTCTTGCGTTGCTTGCCAGTAGCGCGGCTATGGCTGCCACGCCGTGGCAGAAAATCGCCCATCCGATTCCCGGCAGCCCGCAGTCCATCGGTGGGTTCTCTAACGGCTGCATCGTGGGCGCACAGCCGCTGCCGCTCAATTCCGAAGATTATCAGGTGATGCGTACCGACCAGCGTCGCTATTTCGGTCATCCGGATCTGTTGACGTTTATTCAGAAGCTCAGCCGTCAGGCTCACCAGGCCGGGCTCGGCACGTTGCTGATTGGCGATCTGGGTATGGCGGCTGGTGGGCGCTTTAATAGCGGGCATGCCAGCCACCAGACCGGACTGGATGTGGATATCTTCCTGCAACTACCACAAAATCGCTGGACTGCCGCACAGCTGGCTCGTCCGCAGGCGCTGGACCTGGTGGCGGTGGACGGCAAGCGTGTGCTGGAACGTCTGTGGCAGCCGCAGATTGGTGAACTCATCAAGATGGCAGCGAAAGACGACGAGGTAACGCGTATTTTCGTCAATCCGGCTATCAAACTGAAACTGTGCGAGACCGCAGGACAAACCGATCGCGCCTGGCTGCGTAAGGTGCGCCCGTGGTTTGCCCATCGTGCCCATATGCACGTGCGTCTGCGTTGCCCGGCGGGCAGCCTTGAATGTGAAGAACAGGCCGCACCACCGGCCGGTGACGGCTGCGGCTACGAGCTGCAAAGCTGGTTTGAACCTGCAAAACCGGGCAGCAGGCCTGCGAAGAAGACGCCGCCCCCGCTGCCGCCTTCCTGCCAGGCCTTACTGGATAACCACCTTCTCTGACAGGGGCGTGCAATGGAATGGTTCATGGTTTCTCCACTGTTGTTGGTGGTGCTGTTTTTCGTGGCTATGTTGGCCGGGTTTATCGATGCGCTGGCAGGCGGTGGCGGTTTGTTGACGGTGCCTGCGCTGATGGCTGCAGGCATGTCGCCTGCTCAGGCGCTGGCAACCAATAAGCTTCAGGCCTGCGGCGGTTCGGTATCCGCAAGCCTGTACTTTATCCGCCGCAAAGTCGTCAGCCTTGCCGATCAGAAGCTTAATATTGCGATGACGTTTATCGGCTCTACCGCCGGAGCGCTCTTAGTGCAGCACGTTAAGGCAGATATTCTGCGTCAGATCCTACCGCTGCTGGTTATTGGTATCGGCCTGTATTTTCTACTGATGCCACGCCTGGGTGAAGACGATCGGCAGCGCCGCTTGTACGGCCTGCCGTTCGCACTGGTTGCTGGTGGTTGTGTGGGTTTCTATGATGGTTTCTTTGGCCCCGGTGCGGGCTCGTTTTATGCCCTGGCGTTTGTGACGCTGTGCGGCTATAACCTGGCGAAATCAACGGCGCATGCCAAAGTGTTGAACGCCACGTCAAATCTGGGCGGCCTGCTGCTGTTTATTATCGGCGGCAAGGTGGTCTGGGGCACCGGCTTTGTCATGATGGCCGGTCAATTTCTTGGGGCGCGTATCGGTTCGCGACTGGTGCTCAGCAAAGGCCAGCGTTTAATTCGCCCGATGATCGTCATCGTTTCGGCGGTGATGAGCGATAAACTGTTATTTGACAGCCACGGACAGGCTTTCCTCCACTGGCTGGGGATTGCGTAATTTCGATGACACACCATTATCAGCAATTAATAGATATCTTTGACGGCTGTTTCGCGGCCGAATTTAATACTCGTCTGATTAAAGGCGACGACGAGCCCATTTATCTTCCGGCTGATAAGGAAACGCCTTATCACCGTATTGTGTTTGCCCACGGTTTTTATGCCAGTGCCCTGCATGAAATCTCGCACTGGTGTATCGCCGGTAAAGCGCGACGCGAGCAGGTAGATTTTGGCTACTGGTACTGCCCGGATGGGCGTGATGCGAAGACCCAGAGCCAGTTTGAAGACGTTGAGGTGAAACCGCAGGCGTTTGACTGGTTGTTCTGCGTAGCAGCGGGCTACCCGTTTAACGTCAGCTGCGATAACCTGGAAGGCGATGTTGAGCCTGACCGGGTCGTGTTCCAGCGCCGTGTGCATGCTCAGGTGATGGAGTATCTGGAAAAGGGTATTCCGACACGTCCAGCGCGCTTTATTGAGGCGCTGCGTCATTACTACCATACGCCGCCGCTGTCGGCGGCACAGTTCCCGTGGCCGGAAGATCTTTGAACCACGGATTTAAGAGGAAGAACGATGATCGCGGAATTTGAAGCACGCATTCTGGCGTTAATTGACGATATGGTGGAGCACGCCAGTGATGATGAACTTTTTGCCAGCGGTTATCTGCGCGGACATTTGACGCTGGCGGTGGCTGAGCTGGAAAGCAGCGAGGACCACTCATCAGACGCAGTTTATGCGACCGTGACCCGTAGCCTGGAGAATGCCATTCATGCCGGAGAGTTGTCTCCACGCGACCAGGCGCTGGTGTTGGGCATGTGGGACAACCTGTTTCAGCAGGCTAAAGTCGCTTAAGTCATACCATGACGCTGGCGTTGAAAAGGGAAGGGCGCAGGCCTTTCCCTTTTTATTTGGTATAAATGCAGGGCATTCTCTGCCTGCGTTGGGCCAGAATGGCACGGTAAGCTCTGGCGTCTTTTTGCTTCTCCAGCTGGACATTTCCCGGCGTGGCCGCTGGGACGGTTAAAGGGGGCGTGGCTAGCGTCCCTTAACCCGTGCACGGTGAATGAAGCTCCATTCGATGCCAGGCTTCAGGTAAACGGAGCATCCATCTAACCTTAAATGAGCGGTATTTGGCCGTCAGGGTCAGATTTATCTCAGAAAGTGACGTTAATTTTCCCCCAGAACGTTCTACCGGGTTCGTTAACGGGCGTATTCGCGGAATAGCCGAAGCTGCTGTTACCCGCCAGGTTCAGATGTTCGCTGTAGGTCTTGTTAAACAGGTTATCGACCCCGGCGCTCACTTTTACTGACTCACTTACCCGATAAGCGGCATTAGCAGAAAACACGGCAAACCCAGCGCTGTTGTCAAAGTCTTTACCTACCACATTCCCCTCATTGAGCGCCACGCGATGCTGGTGGCTGACCAGGCGTAGCAATCCCGTGCTGCTCCAGTCACCGTGCTCCCATGTCAACCCAAATCGCGCTTCCAGTGGCGGGATTTGCGCCAAAGGCTGCTGATTATCGGTATTTTTTCCCCAGGAGTAAGCGAGGCTGGCATCCGTTTTCCAGTTTTCGGTGAACTGATAGCTCATCCCGGCTTCCCCACCCAGAATGGTGGCATTGATGTTATCCACCTGGCTTACCGCAGTATTCTTTGGGTCATAGCGAAATAAAATAAAGTCATTCACCCGTCCGATATAGGCTGACACCCAGCCGTTAAACTGCTTACCACTATATTGCGCACCGATATCCAGTTGTGTGGTTTTTTCAGTTTTTACCTGACGAAAAGCGTCGGTTGCGCCATCCGGACCGTAGGTTGGCGAGAACAGTTCCCAGTAGTCCGGGAAGCGCTCGGTATAACCGAGACCGGCATATAACTTCACCGGAAGTTGTGCAAGATTGTGCTCAAAACGCATAAAACCTGCGGGCAGCATATCGGTACGTTTTGAGGCCCTTTGCGCGTTAAAATCATCCACCACGACCCAGTCGAAGCGTGCGCCGCTGACAATTTTGCTTTGCTCTGTCACATTCCATGTCAGTTCGCTGAAAACCCCGTAATCCCGAAAACGCGCGTCCTTTACCCAACTGCCAGCGCGCTTGCCACGGTGGGTACTGAGTTGAGTGTCGGCACCACTTCGCAGTTCAATGTCAGAACCTATCCAGGTGCCCATCATGCGTCCGCCCACGGTCCGCCTGTCGAGCTCCATCGTCATTGGCATGCGCATGACCGATGACATGGCATTACCCATGCCGCCACCTGCCATGTTGCTTCCAGGCGAGCGTAGTGAATAGTTGTCCATCACGTGGTCGGCGTAGTTGTAATAGACGTTGGCCTCAAATTTATCGAATACCTCGCTGATATTAGTTTTCTCAAAGCGTGCGCCCAGGCTTTCACGCTTGAACTGTGAGCCATCCATGCTGCGTCCGGCATAGCGCGCTTCACCGTCACTTTTTCCGGCGGTTAATTCCAGTAGCGTATCGTTATCAGGCGTCCAACCCAGCGCCATGTCACCGCTCCACTTATCCCACTTTGACGCTACGCTGTTCCCTTCACCATCTTTGTAATCGTCAGCACGTGATTTATTCCCGGTCAGGCGTAAATAGCCTTTTTCGTTACCCAGACTGATATCGGCATTTTCGTCCCAGCGCTGCCTGGAGCCAGCCAGCAGGCTGGCTGTGCCCTGAATACCGGGTTTATCAAAACGTGGCTGCTCACGATCAAAGCGAGCGGTTCCAGCCGAGTTGCCGGGCCCCCAGAGTACGGTTTCTGGCCCTTTTATCAGCGTCAGCACATCAAAACTTTCAGGGGAAATATAGGAGCTTGGCGCATCCATACGTGACGGACAGGCACCTGGCATCTCGCCATTATTGGTCAGAATACGCAGACGTGAGCCGAACATGCCCCGGAAAACCGGATCGCCATTGGTGCCGCCGTTGCGCACCTGAGAAAAACCGGGGATGGTTTTCAGATAATCTGAACCGTCGCTTGCCGGCACTGGCTGACGCGGTGTTTTAGGGGAGGTTATGACTTCCAGTGGAGACATTGCCGGTGCGGTGACAATCATCACTGACTCATCCGGCAGGCGCATATTGTCGCGCGGATCCTCAGCAAAAACGCTGTTGGTTTGTAGAGCAATAAGAATGAGTGCCGCCAGTGGGGTGCGTACAAAATCGTGTGTGTTCATTTCCATGCCTTAGCGTGTTTCTGGCGTAACAGCTCGTGCCTGTCCTGAGATAAGCACGTTGCTACGCAAACCTGTTGTGGGGATTATTTCTTCAGGGCAGAAAGACAGTAGGAGGGGCACGGGCGTGCGGTGGTAGCCAGGTACGCAATAGCAGTGAGCAGTTAAGCGCAATGAAAGGGCTTCTGTGAACAACACGCAGCAGCAGCCAGAGTAGGGCTGCGAAAATAAACAGAACAAACGGTAAGTTAATGAGCAACTGGCAATAGCCGCAGGCAATCTCCTCCATGGGCGACATGGACGGCTCAGGAATCAGGCTGTGTTTCAGGCGCGCGTTACCTTCACAGTGCACGGCCATGTCCATGCTGTGATGCATGGCAGTCATGTCCATCATTTCTGCGGTGTATGAGTGCTGACAGACGGCGTGGTGAGCAAGCGCCCGGGAGATGACTGGCGCGACGAACAGCATGGCAACTGAGAGCAGTGCCAGCCATGTCGCCGTGAGAGATATCCGTATTCGCCTGCGCAAAAATGTTACCAGCTGTTTGATTCTATGAGGAGAGTGTATCTGATTTGCTTTTTTGATGTTACAGAAAGTACGGGTATGACATGGGCAAAAGCCCGCTTTGCGAAGCGGCTCGCAAAGTCATCGAGGGATACGAGGGGCAGGGCTGACCCCGCTGCAGCAACCTAATAGGACGCAGTTTGCTGTGAAAAATAGCATGACGAGTATCGCTCGGTCTGTCAGCCTTTTATCTCACCAGGCGAGGGTGTTACCACTACAGCCTGAGGTGCCAACTGTCACAGCATTGTTTCTTGATGCGCGCAAGCACCGGGTGTAGTACGGATTGATGCAGCAGGAGAAAGCTCACTGGTTTTTTGCCTCTTCGTTAAATTGCTGCTTTAGCTCATCAATAAAGATTCGGGTGCGTGCGGGAATAAGCCGCCTTCCTGGAAACACGGCCCAGACGGGAACGCCAGGCATGCGCCAGTCCGTAAGCACGCCAGTGAGTTGGCCGCTTGCTACCTCAGGTCTTGCATAGTGCTCGGCAAGGCAGGCCAGTCCTGCACCCGCCAGCGCCATCGCTTTAAGCACGTCCGGCGTGTTGGCTTTTACCAGAATCGGCGGCGTTTTTTGCCACCGCACACCCTGGCGCTCCATTTCCCACCTCGTCGAATCAGAAGCATGCATTTGCAGCATCAGCACCCGCTGATTCAGTATGTCATCCGGTATTTGCGGCGCGCCATAACGGGATATCCACGCGGGGGAGGCATAAAGTCGCGGTTGAAACGTGGTGATTTTTCTGGCGACCAGCGTGGCATCATCCGCAAGTTTCCCCAGTCTAAGCGCCAGATCGTAGTTCTCTGCCACCAGGTCAACACGGCGCTGTGAAATATTTACTTCCAGCTGAATATCCGGATACCGGTCCACGAAGCGGTTCAGAAATGCGCCGAGCATATCGGGCGTAAAGCCGCCGGGCATGGACAGGCGCAACAGGCCGCCAGGCTGTTGCAGGAGTCGGTCGCTGAGTGTGGCGGCAATATCCAGTTCATAAGCCACGCGTTTTGCCTGCTGGTAGAAGGTATGGCCAAAGTCCGTAATCGTCAGCCTGCGAGTCGTGCGGCGCAGCAATATCTCTCCCAGCGTATCTTCCAGTTGCGAAATACGGCGCGACAACGTGGATTTCGGTACCGCCAGGCGCTCTGCCGCGAGCGTGAAACTTCCTTCCTCAACGACCCGGATGAAAAACAGCAAATCGGTGGGGTTCAGTGACATGGATTATTCCATTAGTGGAACAGTGTTACTCACGGTAATGGCTTATTCACGCGCTGTAAAGCCGCTACTGTTACACCATTATCGTTGCTGGAGAAAGCATTATGAATGACGTTATGTCCTCTCAGAATAAGGCATTGCACTGGGTAAATGGGATATGGATTGACAGTGCTGAGCTGGGGGTAAGCATCAATCCGGCTACCGGGCGCAAAATAGGTGATTATGCCATTGGTGATGAAAACACCGTCCGTGATGCTGTCAGTGCAGCGCACAACGCGTTCATTCACAGCCAGTGGCGGCATAATCGCGAATTGCGTGTGCAGGCCCTGCATGACCTGGCGGAGCGTTTCGAATGCGCTATTCCTGAGCTGGCGAAATTGCTAAGCCTCGAAAACGGTAAAATTTTGCCGGAGGCAGAGTTTGAACTGTCGCTGGTGGCACCCGGATTACGCTATTGCGCCAGTTTAATTTATCACGATGGCGGGCGTGCGGCACAGTGGGCGCAGGGACGTTTTTCACTGATGATTCGCGAGGCAGTGGGAGTGGTCGGCATCAGCGTGCCATGGAATTCACCGGCTGCGCTCCTGAGCCGTTCGCTGGCCCCGGCACTGGCGGCAGGTTGTACCACGGTCGTCAAAATGCCGGGACAAACCGCACAGGTAAACGCTTTTATTGCCCGCATTATCAGCTCATCGCCTTATTTGCCTGCGGGCGTTGTGAATATGGTGACCGGTGAGAAAACGGTACTCAGCCATCTGGTGGAATCACTGTGGGTACCCGTTATCAGCTTTACTGGCAGTACACAAACCGGGCGAGCAATTGCCGCATCTGGTGCGGCAAAGCTCAAACGGTTCGGTTTTGAGCTGGGAGGAAAAACACCCGCCATCGTGTTTGACGACGCCGACCTTGATGCCGCGTTAGTGAAAATCGAGAAATCACTCACCACCTTTTCGGGGCAGTTCTGTATGACGGGCAGCCGCCTGTTGGTACAGCGCGGTATCGCAGACCGGGTGCGTGAGCGCCTGAGCGCGCGACTGGATGCGGTGAAAGTGGGACCAGGGACTGACAGCGCAAGTGAGATGGGGCCACTTATTGACAAAGCCAGCGTGGCACGGGTTAACGCGATGGTGGAGACGGCTATTGCGCAAGGTGCTCAGGTACTGGTGCGTGGCGGCCCGGTAACAGAAGGTCCGCTCGCAGCGGGTGCGTTTTATCGGCCAACGCTGCTGGAGGTCACTGACCCTTCACTGATTATTGTGCAACAGGAAGTGTTTGGTCCGGTTTTAACCCTGCAAGTGTTTGACAGTGAAGCGCAGGCAGTTGAGCTCGCCAATGACAGCGAATTCGGTCTTGCGGCGAGCGTCTGGTCTGGTGATGTAGATCTTCCTTTGCGCGTTGCGGCACAGCTTGAGGTTGGCACCGTCTGGATTAACGACTGGGCGACGATGCGTGATGAATTTGAAGAAGGCGGCTACAAGCAAAGCGGCCAGGGACGCCTGCGTGGGCTTGCGCAGATGGAGGATTTCCTTGAGTACAAACATATTGTTTTACAGCCGGGTGTGATGCCTGGCAAATAAACAGACAGAGGTGAATGATGAAAACGATATCAATGCGTTATGGGCGTCATCTGGTCGCCGGGCTCCTGCTGGGTGCGATGGCGGTAAGTGGGCAGGCGCTGGCGCAAACTCCGGAGCAGGAGATGGCTACCGCGCTGAAAACGGGTGAGCCGCTGGATGTGATTAACGCTTTTTTGTCACATACCGCGCCGGCTCAGGTGACTGAGGCGTCGCAAAAACTGGTGGCGAGCGATGCAATATACGTTTCGCTCAACTTCGATAACCCGGAGCTAAAGCAAATTGAGCCATGGGCAGGCACCTCGAAAGGGCCAGAAGGGTTTATCAGCACCTTCGTTCGCGTGGCGCAGTACTGGGATATTCTGGATTTTAAAGTGAGCGATAAGTTTGCCAGCGGTGAAAACGTCGCGGTGTTTGGACGCTTTACCTATCGCTCCAAAGCTGTCGGTAACACCTTTACCTCGCCATTTGCCATTTTGGCGAAGGTGAATAACGGCAAAATTACGTATTTTCAGTTTATGGAAGATACTTACGCTTCCGCGGGATCGTTTCGCAGCAGCGGCAAATGGCTGGTGAAAACAGACCCAGCCAAAGGCGCTTACCAGGTAGGTAAATAAGCATGATGCAGGCTGCCGGTGGGTAGCCTGCTCTGGTTTAACGTACCGCTTTTCCTTTTAGTAGTTTTCTCACCCAGAGTCGGTTTGGGTTCAGCGCTGCCAGCGTTTGTGCATTGAGCGGCAGCGGTTCATCGCTCATCTGTGCGGCCAGTATTTCTGCTGCCAGGGGGGCGCTGCACAGTCCGCGAGAACCCAGTGCACCGAGCAGGAATAAGCCCCGATAGTAAGGTGCGGGCTGTGCCGTCTGCGGTGATTCGCTCAGCGTAGCGTATTGTGTGAGCGTAGCGGCAAAGTCGGGTGCTGCGCCTACCATTGGCAAATGATCGCGCGTGGCGCAGCGCACACCGCAGCGTGCTTCATTGCCCCTCACATCTACCTCCTGCGGCCATGTCTGCGTCGGGAAGCAGTCAATCAAACGCTGGCGGTTGTGCTGTTGATCGTCTTCGCTATAGCACACGTCGGTTGCACCTCGGTGGTAGCTGGCACCGATGCAGTGATGCTGGTTATTTATGTTCTGTGGCGTAAGGTAGCCGTCGTAACACAGCACCTGGCGCAGCTGTGCAAGTACTGGTGTGGTCGGTATATGACTGACCTGGCCGCCAACGGCGTAGACCGGTATTGCTTCAGTTTGGGTAAACTGACTGATACGGTGGCCGTTTGCCAGCACCAGGGTGGCGTGCTGTGCCTGTGTGCCGTCATTGAAATCAAGCTGCCAACCCGCTTCGTTTTGGGTAAGTGTCGTGACCTGCTTCTGATAGTGCAGCTTCAGCCCTTGCGCTTGCGCAAGTGTCAGACTGGCAGCCGTGAGTTCAGCTGGGCATAGCCAGCCGCCTTGTGGAAAAGTGATACCGCCGCAGCCGGTTTCAAGGCCGCTTAATGCCTGTACCTGCCGGGCGTCCAGTGCGTGAGCCAGAGCCTGCGGCAAACCAAGTGCGAGCATCTGGTCAATCTTGTGCTGGCTTTTTTCATCCCAGCCAAGCTGCGTTACGCCGCACCAGTCGTGGTCAAACGCCACAGGCAGTGCGTCATACAGGCGGCGGGCAAAGGTAAAGGCGGCCGGGAAAAACTGCGTCAGGGCCGGATCGTGACCGTTGAGCAACGGATAAAGCGCGCCCTGACGGTTGCCGGACGCTCCCTGAGCGGGTTGAGTGTCTTCGCAGTAGAGGGTGACTTGCCAGCCGCGCTTAAGCAACATCAGCACAAGCAGGGCGCTGGCGATCCCTCCGCCAACCACAGCGGCTTCGCGCACCTTCGCCGCCGGGCGAGCATACCAGGGCGTGCGCGGTTTTGCGCTCGTAGGGGTGAGTATCTCCCCGACCAGCATGTCGCGTTTGCGGCCAAAGCCCTTGCGCTTATGCATGCTGAATCCGGCCTCTTCCAGGCCGCGGCGCACAAAACCGGCGGCGGTAAAGGTGGCAAGCGTACAGCCCGGGCGCGCAAGGCGTGCCATGCCGGTAAACAGTGCCTGTGTCCACATTTCTGGATTTTTGGCTGGCGCGAAGCCATCCAGAAACCAGGCGTCAACCTTGCCATTGGCGCTGTCATCAAGTTGAGACAATGTCTCGTTAATATCCCCAAACCACAGGTCGAGAGTGACTCTCCCATCATCCAGCAACAGGCGGTGGCAGCCGCTAAAGGGCAAGGGCCACTGCGCGTGTAAAGCCTGTGCCAGTTCAGCCAGCTCTGGCCAATGGGCATGAGCCGCTGCGAGGTCGGGCGCGGTCAGGGGAAACTTTTCAAAACTGACAAAATGCAGCCGCCGCAATGGGGCATCGGGATGATGATGACGAAAAGCACGAAAAGCCTGCCACAGCGTCAGGAAGTTAAGCCCAGTACCAAAGCCGCTTTCGGCAGTCACGAAGAGCTCGCGAGAATGTTCCGTAAAACGTGCGGGCAGTCGGTTTGCATCGAGAAACACATAGCGCGTTTCCTCAAGCCCGTTATCATTAGAGAAGTAGACGTCGTCAAACTCTCGGGATACAGGTGTACCGTCTTCGTTAAAGTGGATGCGGGCAGATTGTACGGATGATGGGTTCACGTTTATGGCTCGTATAGCAGGCGATAGCGCGATCTTAACGGTGCGCGTTTGTCGGTGCAAATTTCCCCGGGTTTCGTCTGATCGGACTTGTTCGGCGTACAACTGTACGCTATTGTGCGACTCAAATGATTAAACAGCGCCATCTAAAGAGGTATTGAATGAAACGTGCAGTAATTACTGGCTTGGGCATCGTTTCCAGCATCGGTAATAACCAGCAGGAAGTCCTGGCATCCCTGCGTGAAGGACGCTCCGGGATCACTTTCTCTCAAGAGCTGAAAGATTCCGGTATGCGCAGCCACGTGTGGGGTAATGTTAAACTCGACACCACCGGTCTTATCGATCGTAAAGTTGTGCGTTTTATGAGTGATGCGTCTATCTACGCCTACCTTTCCATGGAACAGGCGGTAGCGGATGCGGGACTGTCGGAAGACCTTTATCAAAACAACCCACGCGTGGGCCTGATTGCCGGTTCCGGCGGCGGTTCGCCGAAGTTTCAGGTGTTTGGTGCAGACGCCATGCGCGGTCCGCGTGGCCTGAAAGCGGTGGGGCCGTATGTCGTGACTAAAGCGATGGCTTCAGGTGTGTCTGCCTGTCTCGCTACGCCGTTTAAAATCCACGGTGTGAACTACTCTATCAGCTCCGCTTGCGCTACCTCTGCACACTGTATCGGTAACGCAGTCGAGCAGATCCAGCTTGGCAAGCAGGACATCGTCTTTGCTGGCGGCGGCGAAGAGCTGTGCTGGGAAATGGCCTGTGAGTTTGATGCGATGGGCGCGCTGTCCACCAAATATAACGAGACGCCAGAAAAGGCCTCGCGCACTTATGATGCCAGCCGTGACGGTTTCGTTATTGCTGGCGGTGGCGGCATGGTCGTTGTGGAAGAGCTGGAGCACGCGCTGGCGCGTGGTGCGCATATCTACGCGGAAATCGTGGGCTATGGTGCAACCTCTGATGGTGCCGACATGGTCGCGCCGTCTGGCGAAGGTGCGGTGCGCTGCATGAAGATGGCGATGGACGGCGTGGATACGCCAATTGATTATCTCAACAGCCACGGGACTTCTACGCCGGTAGGCGATGTGAAAGAGCTGGGCGCGATTCGCGAAGTGTTTGGCGACAACACGCCAGCAATTTCTGCGACTAAAGCCATGACCGGTCACTCACTGGGTGCGGCAGGTGTGCAGGAAGCTATCTACTCATTACTGATGCTGGAACACGGCTTTATTGCGCCGAGCATCAATATTGAAGAGCTGGACGAGCAGGCAAATGGCATGAACATCATCACGCAGCCGACTGAGCGTAAGCTCAATACCGTTATGTCTAACAGCTTTGGCTTTGGTGGCACTAACGCCACGTTGGTGATGCGCAAACTGAACGCATAAGCGTAACGGCATTTGGTTTGAAAACGGGGCGCGTTAGCGCTCCGTTTTTTTATGCCTCTTGTTTACCCCTGGTGTTGCCGGTTTTATGCTGACGTGCGCTTTCGTATAACCTTCGATTGACACACCTTTACACTGACGGCACACTTCGCTTTTCTAACAGTGCACCCGCATTGCGTAAGCGTTTAACGTCAATCAACGCGCCTTTACCTGATTAACAGGTGCAGGGGCGTGGTGTATTTCTCGCCTGACTCTGCTTTTCGATGGAGTAAGCAGCATGTCTGCCGTTTCACAAACGACAAAACACACATCTTCAGACAGCGTTTCATTGTTTCGCATCGCTTTTGCCGTATTTCTGACCTACCTGACTGTCGGCTTGCCGCTACCCGTGATCCCGCTGTTTGTGCACCAGGAGCTGGGCTTTGGCAATGCAATGGTGGGGGTGGCTGTGGGGATTCAGTTTCTTGCGACCGTGCTGACGCGCGGTTACGCGGGCAAGCTGGCCGACCAGCGTGGTGCTAAACGTTCTGCCTTGCAGGGTATGTTCGCCTGTGCGCTGGCCGGCGTAGCATGGCTTCTGGCGGCGTTACTGCCGGTATCGGCTATGGCAAAATTTGGTTTGCTGGTGTTGGGACGCCTGATGCTCGGTTTTGGTGAAAGCCAGCTTTTAACCGGCACGCTCACCTGGGGCATGGGGCTGGTGGGGCCATCACGCTCTGGCAAAGTGATGTCCTGGAATGGTATGGCAATTTACGGTGCACTGGCGGCTGGTGCGCCACTTGGCCTTTGGATCCACGGTCATTTTGGTTATGTCGAACTGGCGGCAGTGACAATCATGCTGCCGCTACTGGCCTGGTGTTTTAATGGCGGCGTGCGCAAGGTTGAGGCGCATAAGGGCGACCGACCTTCGCTGTGGAGCGTGGTCGGGCTTATCTGGCAGCCTGGCCTGGGGCTGGCGCTACAGGGCGTCGGTTTTGCGGTGATTGGCACCTTTGTGTCGTTATGGTTTGCCAGCCGCGGTTGGGGAATGGCTGGTTTCACGCTCACTGCTTTTGGCGGTGCGTTTGTGTTAATGCGTATTCTGTTCGGCTGGATGCC